>CAYXDZ010000082.1:0-11285 GCA_964463815.1 uncultured Verrucomicrobiota bacterium
GCCACGCCACGCCCCCTGTTCAAACGCCCGGCGGACTAAATCAACAGCCTGCTAGCGTGCATCGCCCATCGGACTCCCATGTGACGATATTCGTTGACCCACTCTTTTGAATCGAAAGACTCGGGGGAGTTTCCCGTTGGATCAACCCGTCGATGAGGCGCCCGGTGTCGGACAGAAGCTGAAGAGTCAACACTCCCGCCTTGAGGTCATCTTTAACCGACTGAGGAAGCTCAAGGTTGCCGGTGTAGTGGATGACATCCACCGATTGCAGGCATATTACAGAGCGCAGTTTTGGCGGTGGCATGAACGAATTGTTGAACAAGTTACATCCACTATAAGTACGGGGTTCACCGCCGATGAGGCCAAAGGAAAGCTCGCTGGTATCACTCATGAGCTTCGCAGTGAGTTGTCCTGGAAACGAGTTCCCAATGTCGATGCTATAACGGAGAGAATTGGATTCGGACATGAAGTAACCTTCTCCCCAAAAGAGTGTTCCCACTTGGATTTTCTCCATCAGTTGGGCGGTCCATATGTCCTGACTTCGCAGGGGGTATGCACTACCTGCCGCCGCCAATATGGAGGTCAAAATAATCATGCCGGAATGACACCAAACTCCTTGCTTTGAATTCGTCATGCTCATAAATCCAGCCTCCTTGAGGGAACAATTGCTGTCAACCTGTGCAGTGAAACGCACAGGCAACTTGTCATCTCGTCATCCGATAGACTAGCTGATGTTGTTTGGTGGATTGAGCTCTACGCAACCCTCACCTATTGCGCCATTTCCAACACTTGCCCATCCTTTAGCAACCGCTCCCGCAGCTCCGGGTATTTCACCTCCTGCACGGCGATGCCCTGGTCCATCGCCAGCACTGCCGCCGTGGCCGCGCTCTGGCCGAGGATCATGAACACCGGCTCCATCCGGATGCTCCCAAACGCGATGTGCGACGCCGACACGCATACCGGCACCAACAGGTTCTCGCACTCACTCTTCTTCGGCGCCAGCGAACCGTAGGCGATTTCGTAGGGCGCCTTAAGCCCGACCCCGATGTCGCCCTCGTTCTGCACGTAACCCTCGGGCGTGATGTAGCGCTGCACGTTGTGCGAATCGATCGTGTAACTGCCCATGCCGACCGAGTCCGGCGTCGGCCGCTTCTTGAGCAGCTCATTCTCGGTCATCACGAAGCTGCCGGTCATCCGCCGCGCCTCGCGCACGTAAATCTGGTGCGGCCAGTTGCCATTGCCCGTGAACTCGTCCTTCGCGAGGCCCCAACGGCTCATCTTTTCACGCACGGCGGCCGGCACGCGCGGGTCGTTGGCGATGAAATACAGCCAGCCTTTCTGATAGGTCTCGTGTTCCTTCAGAATCTCGCGCCGCCGCTCATAGCTGGCCTCGGGGTAATCGTAGTTCATCCCGATGTTGTCCGTGCTCATCGGGCCGTGGTTGTTGGTGTCGGTCTTGTGGTTGGGAATCGGATCGAACTTGTCGAACGTCTCGCGCCAGCCGGCCTCGAAGATGCGCAGGAGCAGTTCGTATTGCGCAGGGTCGTAGCCGTCCGGTTTGGGAAACGGCACGCGGTTACCCGGATGATCGGTCAGGCACAGCCGGTAGCAATACGCCTGCACGCGATGATCTGCCGCGCCGTATTCGCCGGGCAGTTCGGTGCTGATGCGCGGCAACACTCCGCTCGCGGGATCGCCCGGCACGCGATACGGGCTGATGCCGTGCGGCAGCACTCCAAAGTGATGCCGGTGATGCAGCACTCCGGTCTGCACGCCGTTCCAGTCCTCGCCATACTGCGCTTTCGATTCGCGTCCGACGTGGTAGCTCACGCCCGCCGCGGCAAGCAGATCGCCCTCGTACGTCGCGTCGATGAACATCCGGCCCTCGTAAGTCTTCCCGCTCAACATGGTAATCGTCCGGATGCGGCCGCCTTCCTTCCTCACGCCATTCGCGCGGTCGAGCCACTCGTCGCGCTGGACGGGAATTTGAAACTCCCGCACGTAATCCTCGAAGACCTGTTCGGCGACGTGCGGCTCGAAGATCCACATCGTTCGCTGCGCGCCGTCGATGGCCGGGGTGCCCTGGCCCTTGTTGCCGTATTCCGATTTCGCCTGCCAGGTCCACGCCTCGGGCCGGTCGTAGTGTCGCCAGACGCGGTGATAGAAGTCGCGCGCCAGCCCGCCGATGACGGCCTTGTTGCCCGTGTCGGTGAAGCCGAGTCCGCCGCTCGATAGTCCGCCCAGATGTTTGTCCGGCCCGACAATGATGACCGACTTGCCCATCTGTTTCGCCTGCACGGCGGCCATGACGCCGGCCGAGGTGCCGCCGTAGATCACGAGATCGTAGGTGGTCGGTTGGTGGCGGATAGTTGAACAGCCGGTGAGCAGGACGGTGGCGAGCAACATCAGGGCGCAACGTGCGGCGGGGTTCATGGGCAGAAGGTAACGAAACCACCGGGGCGTGGCCAGTGGTTACATACACCGGCGGGTGCTTCAGGTCGGCACAAACAGAATCCGTTGGCTGCGATCAAGCTTGTGGGCGACGCGGTGTTTTCCCAACCTTCCGGGCGTGCGCCCGCGTCTTCACCCGTTGCTTGCCAGTTGCCTGGTCGGTGCGTTGTTGTGCGCCGTCGGCTGCGGCGGGCGGGAGGAACCGGCCGACCTCATCATCGTCAACGGCGCGGAACCAGAATCCCTCGATCCGCAGATTGTCTCCGGCCAGCCGGAGATGCGCGTGGTGTCCTCGCTGTTTGAAGGGCTGACCCGGTTCAACGCGCGGACGGGCGACCCGGAACCCGCGTTGGCGACCCACTGGGAACTTTCGCCGGATGGCCTGGTTTACACCTTTCATCTGCGCACGAACCTGACGTGGTCCACCGGCGAACCGATCACCGCCGGGGATTTTGCGTGGTCGTGGTTGCGGGTGCTCAAGCCGGCCACGGCGGCCGACTACGCGGCGTTGCTCTTCTATCTTAAGAACGCCGAGGAGTTTCATCTGGGACAACTCGCGGATGAACAGGCCGTGGGTGTGCGGGCGCTGGATGACCACACATTGCGCGTGGAACTGGTTTCGCCCACCGCTTTTTTTCTCAGCTTGTGCGCGTTTCCGACGCTGGCCGTGGTGCCGCCGGACGTGATTGGGCGGCACGGTGACCAGTGGATTCGCACCCAGCCACTGAAGACCAGCGGCGCCTACACGCTGGAGTTCTGGCGGATCAACGACCGCATCCGTTTGCGGCGCAACCTCCGGTACTGGGACAACGCCAACACTCAGAATGGCCTCGTGGATCTGCTGCCGATCACTTCGGCCACCACGGCTTTGAATCTTTATCTCAACGGGCAGGCGGACATTGTGTGGGACAAGAACCTCGTGCCAGTGCATCTCACGGATGCGTTGCGCGGCCGCCCGGATTTTCACACGTTCGATTACCTGGGCAGTTATTTCGTGCGGTTCAACGTGACCCGCCAGCCCTTCGACGACGCCCGCGTGCGCAAGGCGTTTGCCATGGCGATCGACCGGCAGCGCATCGTCGAGCGCGTGACCCGTGGCGGCGAGAAGCCCGCCGCCACGCTCGTGCCCTTGAGCACGGCGAATTACCTGCCGGCGGAGGGGTTGAAACATGATCCCGCCGAGGCCCGTCGGTTGTTCGCGGAGGCGGGATTTCCCGGCGGCCGGGGTTTTCCCGCGGTGAGCTACCTGTTGAACGCCGGCACCTCCGGCAGCGCCGATGAGAAGGTCGCGGTGGAACTCCAGGCGATGTGGCGCGACGTGCTCGGCGTTTCGGTGAGTCTGCGGCCGATGGAGTGGAAGACCTACCTCGCCACCATGAGCGCGCTCGACTACGACTTGTGCCGCAGCAGTTGGATCGCGGATTACAACGATCCGAACACGTTCCTCGACATGTTTCTCAGCAACAGCGGCAACAACCGCACCGGCTGGAAGGATGCCGGCTACGATGAAATGATCCGCCGGGCCAACGCCACCGTCGATCTGAACCAGCGCGCGGAGATTTTCCGGGAAGCCGAGACCTATCTGCTGCGCGAGGTGGCGCTCATCGGCCCGATTTATTCCTACGCCGGCTTCAATTATTACGACCCGGAAAAGATCGCGGGCATCCATTCGAACCCCATTGATCAACATCCCATCAGCGCGATCAAACGACTGCGCCGCTGACGACGCATGTATTATCTCAAACGCATTCTCGCGCTCGTGCCGCTGCTGCTGGTGATCAGCTTCCTGGCGTTTGCGCTGGTGCGGGTCGCGCCCGGCGGGCCGTTCGACCGGGAGCGCGCACCAGCCTCGCCCGAGGTCGAGCGCGCGCTGAAGGAAAAGTATCGGCTCGATCAACCGCTCTGGAAGCAGTACGTGCTCTATCTGGGTGATCTCGCGCGCGGCGATCTGGGGCCGTCGATGAAGTACCGGCACCACTCGGTGAACGACATCATCCGGCAGGCGCTGCCCGCCACCCTGGTGCTTGGGGGGTTGTCTTTCGGCTTCGCCCTCGGCTTCGGGATTCCCCTGGGCTTTGCCACCGCCGCGCGCAAGGGGCAATGGGTGGATTATGGCGGCAGCCTGCTGGCGTTGATCGGCATCTGCGTGCCGGCGTTTGTCATCGGGCCGCTGCTCGTCATGGGATTCGCAATCAAGTTGCAGTGGTTTCCGGTCGCGCTCTGGGGCTCGCCGATGAACGTGGTGCTGCCGACGCTCGCGCTTGGTTTGTTCTACAGCGGTCGCGTCGCGCGCCTGATGCGTGAAGGCATGCTGGGTGTGTTGAACGAACCATACATCATGACCGCCCGCTCGAAGGGGCTGACCGAGCAGGCCGTGCTGTTCAAACACGCGCTGCGCCCGGCCGTGCTGCCGGTCATTTCGTACGCCGGGCCGATGCTGGCCGATCTGCTGACGGGGTCGTTCGTGATCGAGAACTTGTTCCAGATTCCGGGCATCGGCGTGTTCATGGTGAACAGTTCCCTGAACAAGGACTACACGATGATCGTGGGTCTCGTGCTGCTCTACGCCACGCTGCTGCTGCTGCTGAACCTGATCGTGGACTTCCTCTACAGCCGGCTCGATCCACAGGTGAAATTTGAATGAACGCCGTCGCTGCCATTGATGACCACCCGGCCTCCCAGTCGCCGGGTCAACTGGCGTGGCGGCGCTTCCGCCAGAACCGGCTGGCGCTGGTCAGCGGAGTCTCGCTGCTCGCCCTGGTGCTTCTCGTGTTGCTTGGCCCGGTCGTGGCGTCTCACCAACCCAACTCGCTCACGGAGAATCAATTCGCCGCTCCGTCCGCCCAACACTGGTTTGGCACCGACGATCACGGCCGCGATTTGTTTGCCCGCGTGCTGCACGGTGCCCGCATTTCGTTGCTGGTCGGCATTGTCGGCGCCGGCGTGAGCCTGATCATCGGCGTGCTGTGGGGTGCCGTGGCCGGCTACACAGGCGGCCGGCTCGATAACTTGATGATGCGCTTCGTCGATGTCCTTTACTCCCTGCCGTCGATTGTGTTCGTCATCGTGCTGATCACCACACTGGAAGCGCTTTTCCGCGACTGGCTGGCCGCCCTCGGTTCACCCACGCTCGCGGGCGCGAGCCGGTTGTTGCTGCTCTTCGTGGGCCTCGGCGCGGTTTCGTGGCTGACCATGGCACGCATCGTTCGCGGACAAGTCCTGAGCCTGCGCAAGAAGGCGTTCATCGAGGCCGAGCACGCGTTGGGGATCAGCCACACCCGTATCCTGCTGCGTCACATTTTGCCGAATGTCACCGGTATCGTGATCGTTTACCTAGCGTTGACCATTCCGAGCATCATTCTTTATGAAAGCTTCCTCAGCTATCTCGGGCTCGGCATTCAGCCGCCGCAGGCGAGCCTCGGTTCGTTGATCGCCGCCGGTGCCGGCCAGATCAACCCAATCCGCATCTATTGGTGGATGATCGTGTTTCCGGCGGGGTTCCTCGGCCTCACGCTCCTCGCCCTGAACTTCTTCGGTGACGGCCTCCGCGACGCACTGGATCCGAAGAGCGAGTAAGCATGCTTGCACCGGTTTGGTATGTCCGGCAGAACGAATTTCAATCCCGCGGGTCTGACTATGTGATGCCCACTGACACGCAACGTTGCGAAACACCCTTGGCCGCAACCCCACAGCCGGCCAGCCATTCGATCTCTATCGTTGGCTTGCTCTCGGCCGCCGGGTGCTTGGTCTGCCTCTTCACACTGCTGGGTTTCGCCGGCCGCTGGAGCTGGGTCTTTGAACTCACCAGTCACTTTCGCGCGCAGTATGCCGTGCTGCTGGTCGGTTTCGGACTCGTGGTCGGCTGGCAACGCCAATTTCGGATGGCGACCGTCTTCCTCGCCTTTGCCGCGCTCAACTTCTGGCTGCTGATTCCGTTTCTGTTCGGCGCACCCGTGCTGGCAGCCACCACCAGCACGCCGCCCGTGCGGTTGCTCGTCTGGAACGTGAACAGCGCCAATCGCGAATTCGCCGAACTCCCCCGCCTGCTCACCGAGCATGATCCCGACGTGGTGGTGCTCATAGAAGTGAGTCCTGCCTGGGAGCGTGAACTGGGCCGCCTCACAAACCACTTCCCGGAGCGCGTGGTCGAGGCGCGCGACGACAACTTTGGCATTGCCCTGCTCAGTCGTCTGCCGCTCACGGACGCGCGGGTGCGCTACCTCGGTGCGGCCGGATTCCCCAGCATCACCGCCGGTCTCAACGTCGGGGACCGGCGGTTTACTTTGTTGGCCACGCATCCGTTGCCGCCGGCCGGTGCCTTGCGTGCGCGTTATCGCGATGAGCAATTGCAGGCGGTCGCGAAGTGGACCCGGGAACAAACCGGCGAAGTGATCGTGACGGGCGACTTGAACATCACTCCCTGGTCCCCGGTGTTCGTGGATTTCCTCCAATCATCCGGCCTGCGCAACAGCGCCGAGGGCCGCGGCTTGGGCGGCACCTGGCCCGCGTTTTTCCCGCCGCTGCGGATTCCCATCGACCATTTTCTGCACACCGACGAAGTGATGGTGACCCGCCGGGAAGTAATGAAAGCGGCAGGCTCGGATCATCTGCCGCTGCTGGTGGAGTTTGGTTTGCGTTAAGGACCGACGGCCTGACGGCATGGTCTCACTTCAACCGTCCCACGAAGCGTTTGAGCCGTTCCATCGCTTCTTGAATCTGCTCCAGCGAGGTCGCGAAGCACGCCCGCAGATAGCCTTCGCCACCCGGACCAAACGCACTGCCGGGAACGCACGCAACCTTTTCCTGCTCGACCAGTCGCGTGGCGAACTCCTTCGAACTTAGGCCGGTCGGGCGGATGCACGGGAACGCATAAAACGAGCCGCGCGGCAGATGGCAGGGCAGGCCCATTTCATTAAAGGAGTTCACGATCAGATTCCGGCGCAAGTGATACTGATCGCGCATCTCGAGGGTCGCGGATTCGCCGTTCTTGATCGCCTCCAGCGCCGCCTCCTGGCTGATGATGCTCGCGCACAACATCGAGTATTGATGCACCTTCATCATCGCCTCGATCAGTTCGGCCGGGCCGCAGGCATAACCGATGCGGAAGCCGGTCATCGCATACGCTTTCGAGAATCCGTGGAGAAAAATGGTGCGCTCGACCATGCCCGGCAGCGACGCGATCGAGACGTGTTCCCCTTCAAACGTCAGCTCGGAATAGATCTCGTCGGTGATCACCAGCAGGTCGTGGCGCTTTACCAGGGCGGCGATCTTTTCCAGTTCCGCGCGGGTCATGGTGCCGCCGGTCGGGTTGGTCGGGAAGTTCAACACCAGCGCCTTCGACTTCGGCGTGATGACCTTCTCGATCGCCTCGGCGGTGACGGCGAACCCATTCTCCGCCCGGCACGACACGGCCACCGGCACGCCGTGGGTTAGCGCGATGCCCGGCGCGTAACTCACGTAACACGGTTCGTGGTAAATGATCTCGTCGCCGGGATTGATGATCGCGCGGAAGGCCAGGTCCATCGCCTCGCTGACGCCCACGGCGATGAGGATCTGGTTCTTAGGGTGGTAGCGGACCTGAAATTTCTCCTCCAAGTGCCGGGCCAGTGCCTCGCGCAGCTTCAGCAGGCCGAGGTTGGAGGTGTAGGTTGTCCGGCCCTTTTCCAGCGCATAGATGGCCGCCTCGCGGATGTGCCAGGGCGTGACGAAGTCGGGCTCCCCGACGCCCAGCGAGATGACGCCGGGCACGCCCTGGACGAGGTCGAAGAAATCACGGATGCCCGAGCGCGGAATGTTGCGCACGACATCGGCGATGCGGGTGGACGCCTGAAACACGGGTTCCATGACGCGCGCGAGTGAACGGAGAAAGGCCCCGGCTGGCAACAACGATCTGGCCGGCTGCGCTGGCCTCGAATTTATTGCAGCAAGGACTTTGGGATGGGGGTCAGCACAGCTTGGAAGACCAACTGGAATCGGAAGCCATCAGGTTCCAACCGCGCCAGGCCGGTCCGTTTTCCGTTTGGCGGAGCGTTCGCACTTTTAGCAAATCCTGATTCTTGCCAGCGGGCGTGGTGACGCTAGAGTCACCGGCACCACATCATGAAAAAAACCTGCCTCGTCCTTTGCGCCGTCGTGCTGACGGCGATCACCCTCACCTTGAACATGACTGCCGCCGATCCCGCAGAAAAGAAAATCCTCCGCCACGTGGTGAACTTCAAATTCAAGGCCACCGCCAGCGAGGCCCAGATCAAGGAAGTGGTCGATGCCTTCCGCGCGTTGCAGACCAAGATCCCGGAGATTCGCGCGTTCGAGTGGGGCACGAATAACAGCCCCGAGAAACACGACAAAGGCTTCACGCACTGTTTCATCCTCACGTTCCACAGCGAGAAGGACCGCGAAATCTATCTGCCGCATCCGGATCACAAGGCCTTCGGTTCGAAGCTGGGTCCGATCCTCGAGGATGTGTTCGTGATCGATTACTGGGCACAGCAGTAACCACGGCCCCCCGAAACATGCACGAGGCGTCGCTCATCTGTCGCTGGGGCCGCGTTACTTTGACAGCCCTGGCGCTGCTTGGCACTACAGCCGCGGCCGAGCCACCCATACCGTTGGACCGGGCGCATGCCCACAATGATTACGAGCATCCCCGGCCATTGCTGGACGCCTTGCAGCAAGGCTTTTGCAGCGTCGAAGCGGATGTCTGGCTGGTCGAGGACGAACTGCTGGTGGCGCATGACCGCGACCAGGTGCAGGGCGGGCGGACGCTGGAGTCACTTTATCTCACGCCGCTGCACGAGCGCGTGCGGGCGCACGGCG
The DNA here is from genome assembly GCA_964463815.1 of uncultured Verrucomicrobiota bacterium. GTDB lineage: Bacteria > Verrucomicrobiota > Verrucomicrobiia > Limisphaerales > RI-55 > RI-55. Next base: position 9,268 of record CAYXDZ010000082.1, read on the forward strand.
GTCGCGTTTACCCGGAGGGCCCGGGGTTCACCCTCTTGATCGATTTCAAGTCCGAGGCCGAACCCACGTACGCGGTCCTGAAGGATTTGCTCAAGAAACACGCCGCGATGCTGACGCGCTTCGCGGACGGCGAAGTGAAGACCAACGCGGTCACGGTGATCATTTCCGGCAACCGCCCGGCGGAGTTGATCAAGTCCGAGCCGGATCGTCTGGCGGCGCTCGACGGCCGCTTGAGCGACCTCGACGATCTACCGCCGGCTCATGTGATGCCCTTGATCAGCGACAACTGGCGCAACCATTTCCAATGGCGCGGCGACGGCGAATTCCCTGAAGCTGAGCAGGCCAAACTCCGCGAATTGGTGCCGCGAGTGCATTCGGCGGACCGCCGGTTGCGGTTGTGGGCCGCACCGGATGTCCCGGCCGCCTGGATGGTGCAATGGGAGGCTGGCGTGGACTTGATCAACACCGACAAACTGACCGGGCTGGCGGATTTTTTGAAGAGTGCGGCGTTGAAGTAGCAACTTGACGCGAACGCGCACTGGAAGTTGGCGCGGGCAAGCCTGTCAGCGAGAGTCTCCCGCAGGCTGGGGATACGGTTTGATCAGGTGGGTGCGGAGGTCGAACTTGTAAGTCTTCCCATCAATGTCGTAAGCGAAGCGATCATCGGGTTGTTTCGGCATGTGACAATCGATGCAGTTGTCTGCGATGTTCGCACCCAGCCGGGTTTCCTGCGGGCAATCCTCCTTCTGGTGGCATTGCAGGCAGCTTTGCGAGTAACCGCGCAGATCGCCCCGCTGGTTGCGGTGTGAGTCGTGGCAGGTGCTGCAGGTCATCGTGTCGCTGGCTTGAAAACAACGGCTCTGCTTCAGGAGGTGAATGTTGTTGCTGTGCAAGCCCGCGCCGGCGAGTTCGTCCTCATCGAAGCGGATGAATTTAGTCAGGTCATCTCCGGGCTGGTATGTGAAAGAGGGGGCGAGAAGTTCGCCGACGCCGGAGTGGCAGAGGCCGCAAACCTGGATCTGCCGTTCGCGATCCAGCTTCGCGGGATTTACGATGAGCTTGGTGAAGTCCACATTCGGTTGCGGGTTCTTGAAGTAATCCACGTGCGCCTGGGCCGGTCCGTGACATTTCTCGCAGTGCATCTTCAACATGAAGTTGTCCTGGTTGTGATGGATCGAGCGATGGTTCTCGTTGAACGCGGGCGTGACGGACGGGTCCGGCTCAAAATAGGTGGCGTGGCACTCCAGGCAGCGGTTGGAGACGAGCAACCGGGTCGGGACCGGATCGGTGCCCGGATTCAACGTCCAGTGGTCCGCCGGAGTCAGGTAATGCGCCTGCAAGCGGACCAGCTTGCTGCCCTCCCAACCGGCGGAGGATTGCGCGTACACGCCCGCGCCAATCACGACATCAATGTCCTGATGGAAGGGCGCGTACTCGGTGGATTGGATGTGTTGCCGGAACTTTCCGTCCTCCCGCGTCAACACCATGCGGAAGCCGGCATTGACCTCGTAGGTGGCGCGCTCGCCAGAGAAGTGCCCTTTGACCAAGCCTTCCTCCGGCGCGGATGAAGTGTGGTAATGGCTGGTTTGCGTGTAGTTGTCGAAGTGCGTCTCATGGCATTCCCGGCACGATTGGCTGCCGGCAAACTCCGCCCGGCGGGAAACGAACTGACCGGTGGATGGGGTCGAAATTGTGGACTTGAGACCACCGACCGGATCGGACTTCGAGGTCAGCCACCAGATGCCGGCCACCGCCAGGACGAGGATCAAAGTCAGGCCACCAAATTTGCTGAGGTTGGTTTTCACGTTTTGGTTGGCCGGGCCGCTCCATGGTTCCAGGAGTTCGGTCGGGCCTTGGATGGCGTCATTCTACATTTCGGCCCGGCCGGGGCGAAGCGGGAAACGTGACGGAATTCGCATGAGCCCCAAGCGGTGTCAAGCAGTGAGGTCGCCGGGTTCTATCATGATCCGCAGACGACGAGGTGATGAGTCGTTGATGAGTCCCGTGTAGGCACGGAT
>CAYXDZ010000083.1:0-3389 GCA_964463815.1 uncultured Verrucomicrobiota bacterium
CGCGATGGTGGCGTCCTCGGTCTCGCCGGAGCGATGGCTGAGCACGCTGGTGTAGCCGTGGCGATGCGCCAGTTCAACGGCGTCGAGCGTCTCCGTGAGCGAACCGATCTGGTTCACCTTGACGAGAATCGAGTTGGCCGTGCCGGTGTCGATGCCCTTCTGGAGGAACTTCACGTTGGTGACGAACAGATCGTCGCCCACGAGCTGCACCTTCGAGCCGAGTTTGTCGGTGAGTTCCTTCCAGTGCTTCCAGTCGCCCTCGGCGCAACCGTCTTCGATCGAGACGATCGGGTACTTGCCGCACAGCTCGACGTAGAAGTCCACCAGCTCGGTGCCCTTGAGTTTCTTGCCGCTGCTCTTCTTGAAGGTGTAGCTGCCGTCGCCGTTGTAGAACTCGGAGGCCGCGACATCGAGCGCGAGGAAGATCTGCTTGCCGGCCTTGTAGCCCGCGTCCTTGGTCGCCTTGAGAATTGACTCGATGGCGTCTTCGGCGCTGTCGAGCTTCGGTGCGAAACCGCCTTCGTCGCCGACGGCGGTGCTGAGGCCGCGTTTCTTGAGCACGCCCTTGAGTGCGTGGAAAATCTCGGTGATCGCGCGCAGCCCTTCGCTGAACGTGTTGAAGCCGACCGGCATGATCATGAACTCCTGGAAATCAATCGGGGCGTCCGAGTGCGCGCCGCCGTTGATGACGTTCGCCATCGGCACGGGGAGCACCTTGGCGTTCGGGCCGCCGATGTATTTGTACAGCGGCAGGCCGACGGATTCGGAGGCGGCCTTGGCGTTGGCGAGCGAGACGGCGAGGATGGCGTTGGCGCCCAGCTTGGACTTCGTCTCCGTGCCGTCGAGTTCGAGCATCGCGCGATCGACCGTGATCTGATCCAGCGCATCGAGCCCTTCCAGCACGGGGAGAATCTTGCCCGTGATGTTGCTGACGGCCTTGTTCACGCCCTTGCCGAGATACTTCTTCTTGTCGCCGTCGCGAAGTTCCACCGCTTCGTGCTCGCCGGTGGACGCGCCGGAGGGGACGGCCGCACGGCCGAAGGAGCCGTCGGACAGGAAAACGTCGGCTTCAACGGTGGGGTTGCCGCGCGAGTCGAGGACCTGGCGGGCTTCAATGTCGATGATGGTGCTCATTCAGTTTCAGTGGTTCAATGCAAGGTTCGCAAAAGAGCGCGCATCATAAGAAGGGCAGGGGGTGCGTCAAGGAAGTGTTGGGCGGCGCAAATCGTCGTCGTCCTCGTCCTCGTCCTCGTAATCGAAGCCTAAACGAAGCGCGGGATGGTTCAATTACGAGGACGAGGAGGAGGACGAGGACGACCATGATCAGACTCCCCCGGCCCCATACATCCCGCAAATTTCCTTCCGCGTCCCGCCCTTTTCCCTAACCTCGCGCGCATGTCGCGTGACTACGTGCTGAAACAGTTCTCCGCCCCGGTCGAGCTGCAGATCGATTACGCGGCGGAACTGAATCCCCAGCAGCACGCGGCCGTCACCGCACCGCCGGGTCCAGCCCTGGTCATCGCGGGCGCGGGTTCGGGCAAGACGCGGACGCTGACCTATCGCGTGGCCTATCTGCTGGAGCAGGGGATTCCGCCGGACCGGATTCTGTTGCTCACGTTCACCAACAAGGCCGCCCGCGAAATGATGCGGCGCGTGAACGATCTGCTCGGTCGCGAACTGCGCGAGCTCTGGGGCGGCACGTTCCACTCGATCGGCGCCCGCGTGCTGCGGCGCAATGCGGAGAAGCTCGGTTTCCGGCCGGACTTCAGCATCCTCGACCGCGAGGATTCACTCGACCTGATCAAGACCTGTATCGCGGCGCTGGAGATCGATGTCAAAGAGACGCGCTTTCCCAAGGCGGACGTGTTGCAGGATGTGTTTTCGATGGCAATCAACCGCCGCAAATCCGTGCCCGAGTTGCTGGCCGAAGATTACGAGCACTTCGCCTCACTGGCCCCGCTGATCGAGCAGGTCGGCAAGTCATATGTGGAACGCAAGCGCGCCGCCAACTCGATGGACTTCGACGACCTGCTCGCGCTCTGGCTCAAGCTGATGGAGGAATCGCCCGATGTCCGCGAGCATTACCAGCGCAAGTTCCAGTTCGTACTGGTCGATGAATACCAGGACACCAACCAGATCCAGAGCGACCTGATCGAGCTGCTCTCGGCGCGCAGCGGCAACGTCATGGTCGTGGGTGACGATTCGCAAAGCATCTACTCGTGGCGCGGCGCGAACTTTCGCAACATCATCGACTTTCCGAAGCGGCATCCCGGCACGGTCGTTTACAAGATCGAGACGAACTACCGCAGCACGCCGGAGATTCTCGACGTGGCCAACGCGGCCATCGCGGCGAATGTCGAACAGTTCGCCAAGCAGCTCGCGCCCGCCCGTGGGTCCGGCCTTAAACCGATTCTCGTGGCCTGCCACGATGGCGGTCAGCAGGCGGCGTTCGTCGCGCAACGCATGCTGGAGCTGCGCGAGGAAGGGCAGTCGCTGAACCAGATGGTCGTGCTGTATCGCTCGCACTTTCACGCGCTGGAACTGCAGCTCGAACTCACGCGCCGGAACATTCCCTTCTCGATCACGAGCGGCATCCGCTTCTTCGAACAGGCGCACATCAAGGACGCGGCGGCGTTCATCAAGCTGGTGGCCAACCCGGACGACGAACTGAGTTTCAAGCGGCTTGTGCTCATGCAGCCGGGGATTGGCGGCAAGGGCGCGGACAAGCTTTGGCGAGCGTTTGGTGACCTGAAAGCCGCCGCGAAGTCACCGGCCTTGATCGCTGCGCGTTTGATGGCGATTGCGAAGTCGGTGCCCAAGAAAGCCGAAGCCGCGTGGGCGCAGTTTGCCGCGACCATCTCGCAGTTGGAGGCGGAGGACATCCGCAACCGGCCCGCCGCGATGATCGAGCTGGTGATCGACGCGGGCTACGACGAATACCTGAAGCTGAACTACGCGAACTGGCGTGCACGCGTCGAGGACATCGAGCAGCTCGGCAGCTTCGCGCAACGGTTCAACGACACCACCGAGTTCCTGACCCAGCTCTCGCTGCTGACGAACGTCGAGGCGGAGGCGGAGCAGCCGGGCGGCAACGACGACGAGCGGGTGAAGCTCTCGACGATTCACCAGGCCAAGGGTCTCGAATTCGACGTGGTGTTCGTGATCATGCTCTGCGACGGGTTGTTTCCCTCGGAACGTTCATTGGGCAGCCCGGACGGCGAAGAGGAGGAACGCCGGTTGTTCTACGTCGCGGTCACGCGCGCGAAGCAGGAGCTGTATCTGAGTTATCCGCTCATTCGTGCAATGGGCTATGGCGGCGAGTCGATTCAGTCGCGGTCGCGTTTCCTGGGGGAGATTCCCGGCAAGCTGATCGAGGAGTGGAACTTGCG
>CAYXDZ010000083.1:3489-11241 GCA_964463815.1 uncultured Verrucomicrobiota bacterium
TAGAAGCGCGACAGCTCCAGCAACATCTTCTCGAGTGCGGCCAGATATTCCGCCTCGGGCATCGCGGCCTTGCGCTCGCGCAGACGGGCCAGTTCGATCTCCTTCGCGTCGCGCCACTGGCGTTGTTCCGTGGTCAGCATCGCCTCAAACGCGCTCGGCACCAGATGCACCTGATGGGCGCGCAAGCCGTCCGGCAGCGAGCCGTCGGCGGTCTTGCGGACGACGCGCAAGCCTTGAAACCACTCCGCCGGGGTGCCGCGTCCATCGCCGTTGTCATCAATCAGCGGATGCTCGGTCGCCAGTCGCCCCTCGGCCTGATACCAGTCCTTGGTCAGGCGGGCGGCGGCGAGGAAGATTTCGAGCGCGGAGTTTTGTCCGTCCTGGTCGAGATCCGTTTGCGGACTCGTCAGCGCGGCGGCGGCGTTGGCCCCGAAGCGGGCATAGTTCTGCTCCCCGCCGCTGCGGGTCGCGGTGATGATGATGCGGTTGGTGGCCGACAGGCGGTTGATGAAGGGCGCGCTGGCAGAAGCGCCCTGCACGATGATCACGCGCCGTTGCAGCGGTTTCAGCCATTCGGCGAGTTCCGTGGCGGACACGTCCGGTCCCGGCAGATTGAACTTTGCCTCCTTGCCGTCGAACGTGCCGTGCCCGACGAACGCCAGCCAGAGGTCGGCGGGCGAATTGGTCGCCGTCATCAGCGCGGTCTGCAAGCGCTCCCGGCTGGTCGGGCCGCCCGCTTCCGAGGCAATCTCGATGGCCTCACCCCCCGCTCCCCGCGCGGCCTGGAGCCAGGCCGTGGCGGACTGTTCAAAAACTTCCGCGTAATCGGCCTCACCCGGCGCGCCAACAATGACCATGAGGGTCGGGGAGGAAGCTTCAGCGTACACAAAACCGGAATGCAACGGGCTCAATGCGAGCAGCAAGGCGGTGAGCAGCGTGAGGCGTGAGGCGTGAGGCGCAATGCGTGACCCGCGGCATGAAGCCGCCCGCTTTGAAAAAGCTTCTGACTCCTGACTTCCGACTCCTGACTTCCAGTTCCCCCTCATGCCAGTCCTTTCCAGCGACGCAGCGCCCATTCGCCGATGAAGCAGAGAAACGCGAGCAGGAAGACCCACGGATTATGCCAGATGGGGCGCGACCAGCTTTCCATGACGGGCGCGGTCTTCGTGGGCAGTCGCTTCACCAGCGCCGGCAGCTCATTTTGCGCGAGCACTTCGCCACCGGTTTGTTTCGCGATCTGTTCGAGCAACGCGCGGTTGGGAGTCAGCGAGCGAAATTCATCGGCGGCCGGCTCGGAAACCCAGCCGGACTTGGCGCGGCCGACTTCAATGCCCTGGTCATCGCGCACGCTGGCTTCCGCGAAGTAACCGCCGCTGCCGTGCTGTACGTAGCTCGCCGTGTAAAGACCGGGTTCGGAGGAAACGGGTTCGGCGGTGAGTTCCAGGGAGGCGACCTGATTCGTGGCGGTCTCGCCGGCCACCTTGCGCACGCTGACGGACACCGAAGCACTGTCCATCGGTTTGAACTCGCGATCCTTGACGCGCACCCAGAGCCGCATCGCACCGGGCGTCTGGGGATCGGGCCGGGCGGTGAGGGTTATGCCCTCGGGCGTGTCCGTGACCAGCCAGCGGGCAAGCTGCCGCCAGGCCTTGGCACCATCCTCCTGGTGCTGCTCGGAGCGCCGGCCGGGTTTCCAAAAATCACCGACCATCAGGGCGGCGGTCCGGCCGTTGCCTAGGCGCTGCGTCACGAGCGAGGGATGCACGGTGCCGTTCGCTTCGGTGACCGTCGCGAGCACGCTGGCCCCGGGCTTCACACCGGAGACGGTGTTGAGCACCTCGTACGAACGCATCCCGGACAGGCGTGACTGCTCATCACTTTCGGTGGATCGGATACGCACCCAAGGTTGCAGCCAGCCCTCGCGGGTGAGGCTGGGGCGGAAATCCTGCACGGGGCCGATCGTGGTGTTCCAACCCGGCATCTCGCGCAGGTAAACCGGCAGGATGTTGCCGACGGGGGTGCGGTCATAGTTTCCGTCACGGAAGGTTTCCTGTCCGCCCAGCATCATGAACCCTCCGCCCCGTTCGCTCACGAAACGTTGCACGAGAGCCATCTGCTCGGTCTTGAAGAACTCCGCCTCGACGTCGTCGAAAATGACCGCGTGATAGGAGAACAGTTCTTCGGCGGTGGTCGGGAAGGAACGCCGGATGTCCTGGCCCTCGGGAGCGTTCAGCCAGATCAACACCGGCTGATCGTAGCGCTCAATTTCGTCCGCGGACTGGTTGCCGAAGCCGCGAAAGAGGGGGTTGCTCGACTCGCCCGCGCGGCCCTTGAACTCGAACTTCGGTTCGCGTCGGGCCAGCCGGATCAAACCGGTCAGGCGGAGTTGATCATCCTCGTCGAGCGCCCGTTTGAGGAACTTGTATTCCCAGTTCGGCCGGCCGGCGACGTAGAGAATGCGATATGGCCCCTCGCCGCGATCGACCAGCACCAACCGGGCGTTGTTGATCAGCGTCGCCTCCTCGGCCTCCGGGCTCTCGCCCGGGGTCGTGATCAAGGGTGGCACCAAGCGCGCCCGGACGCGGTAGAAGGCCAGACTGCCGCCGGGAGCCCGGGTCTGAAAACGAAAGCTCAACAGCGCGCGATCATCGGCCGCCGACTGGGTCTGGCGTTCCATGATCTCGGGCGGCGAATTTGTCGTGGTCGAAGAGCCATCCGTGGGCACGCGTTCCAGCACGGCTTCCACGCTGCGGCCCCGAAATCCGCTGGCCAGCACGTCGGCGGTGATTGTCACCGGCGCATCTTCAAACGCGGTCTGAGTGACGGCGACCCGGTTGAGGGCGAGATCCTTGATGGCGGCGTCGGTCCCGCTGACGACCGGATAGACCGGCGGCAGCCCGCCCAGGTCCATCAAACCCTCGAGATAGTCGGTGGCGTTACCGTCGGTGAACACAATCACCCCGGCGAGCGGCAGTCCCTGAAAGCGCTCATGCACGGCCTCGAGGCTGGTCACCAGGGCGGAGGAATTGCCGGTGAAGTCGAGCGCTTGAAAGTCGCGCACGGATTGCAACCGTGAGTCGAAGAGATAACGGCGGACCTGGAAATCGGCGAGCAGCGCGTCCTGCCAGTTGTCGGCGGTGTCGTTGAGGAAGCCGCGCAGTTGCTCGCCGCGGCTGGCGGTTTCACCCGGGTCGTTGATCTGCATGCCCTGGCTGTTGTCGGCGACGATGGCGAACCAGTTGGCACCGGGCCGGGCGCGTTGGGCGGTCCAGAGCGGTTCGAGCAGACACAGAAGGATGATCGCGGAACCGAGCGCACGCAGGGCGATGCCGGCGGTGCGGAGGCGACCCGGCAGCTCGCTGCGGCGATAGCTCCACCAGGAAAGCGCCACGGCAGCCACCAGCGCGACCACCACGGGCCAGCGCCATTCGCCACCTTCCATGACCAGTCCGGCAAACATCAATTAATCACTGCCCAAACGTTCATAGTAGCGGCGCACCAGTTCGGAGTAACGGGAGGGCACCGGATCGCGGTCGATGGCGATCAAATTGTCGGGCGACTGCCGGCGGGCCAGTTCCTCGCGCAGGCGATCACGCACTGCATTCATGGGCTGCTGGATCTCGGCCTGCACGAGATCCCACTGCGGGGGCTTGCTGTGACGCCGGGCGTCCAACCGGACTTCGCGGGCGCGATCCCGGATGGTGGAAACCTGCTGACGCAGCTCGGGATCGTCGATCATCTCCTCGACGTTGCGCAGGCCATCGGCCCAGTCCACATACCCTTCGCCGGTAAAAATTCCGGGGGCCTCCTCGTCCCGGCGGGCGCCGCCGCTGTCCTCCCCGCCGTTGCCGCCACCCCGGGCGAGGCTGTAATTCGAACCGCCGCCGGAACCGCCACCTTGACCGCCTTGGCGGGAACCACCCTGGCCTTGCTGCCCCGGTTGTTGTCCTTGCGCGAGGGAAGATGACTGACCTTGGCTCTGGCCGTCACCCTGCCCGGGTTGCTGACCCTCACCCTGGCCACCTTGGCCGCCGGGCCGTTGACCAGGCTGATTCGAAGCCTGGCCGGACCCGGACCCGGGCTGCTGCCCTGGTTGTTGACTTTGCCCCGGAGTGTTTCCGGGCTGGCCTGCTTCGCCGGGCTGGGCTCCCTGTCCCGGTTGTTGGCCGGGTTGGTTCGACTGGCCGGCCGCCCCCGGTTGGTTGCCCGCCCGGGCGAGTTGCCGTTCGCCCGGCTGCTGTCCGTCACCGGTGCCTGCTTCCTGGCCAGGCTGATTCTGGTCCGCGCGCTCACCGGGTTGTTGGCCGCCAGAGGGTGCCTCGCCGGTTTGGCCGGATTGCGAGGATGGAGAGTTGGCGGCGAGGTCGCGATTCAATTGTTCATTGAGCCGTTCCATTTCGCGTTCGGCCGCGCGCAAGGCCTGGAGGTCATCGCCCAAAATGCTTTCCGCCGCCTCCTGAATGTCTTTGCTGATCCGCTCAATCCGGTTCTGGGCGAGCTTCTCGACTTCTTGCGCCCAAGGGGCGAAGCCCTTGTCCACCAGTTCGCGACTGACCTGATAGGTGTTTTCCAAGTCGCTGGTCGAGTCGTTGCGGAGCGAGTCGTAAATCTGCCGCAACTGATTGGGCAGTGCGTTGCGCGTTTCCTGGCTGCCTTGAACATCGCGATAGGTGTCGTAGAGCTGCCGGGAAAGCAGCGGCTCGGCGATTTCCGCCTCCTCGCTCACGCGCCGCACGTTTTGCAGGACATTGGTCAGGCGATCGCGCTGTTCGGCCAGACTGTTGGCCAGCGCTTCCTTCAGTGGTGAGTCGGAGAGGGATTTTTGCGTGTCACTGTTCAGGGCTTCAAACTGGCGTTGCAGCTCGTTCTCCTGCCGGGCCAGTTCGCGGGCCTCATCGCGCAACTCACGCATCTGCTCCGAGAACTGATTCGAAGTGCGCTCCCGGAAATCGTCCCGCATGCTTTCCAGGTCCTGCTGGGCGCGGGTGCCGGCGGCGAGCGCGGAGGAAGCCTGCTCCTGTTCGAGTTGCTCCGAGGCGTTGCGCATGGTCTCCCGGGTTTGCTCGAGTTGCTGCTGGGCTTCGGCCATGCGCGACTGGTTCTGCTCGGTGGACATCCGTTGATTCAGTTCATCCACTTCGCTGAGCAGTTGTTGCTGCTGTTCCTGGAGGCGCTTCAATTCCCGGCGCAGTTCTTCCTTCTCCTGCTCGGTCTGGGCGGCCAGCAGTTCAGTCTGCAACTCCTTTAAACGTTCGTTCAAATCGCTCTGCCGGCGGGCCAGATCCTTCAAGCGGCTCAAGACCTGGAGATCCTCGCGCTGTTCCGGAGTTTGTTGCGACTGCGCGGTCCGCTCGTTGGCGTAGCGGTTGTCTTCCTCGGCGAGGTCCAGTTGATCCATCTGCTGCTGGTTGCGCTGGCCGCCACCGCCGCCGCCGCCCTGCTGGCGCGCAACCTGAAACTCGCGCGCCTGCAAGCGCAGCAGATGCTGATAAGCCTGTTGCTCGGCTGACAACGCGCCGGGCAGAGGGGCGAGTGAAACGTCCTTGGTGGCGTTTGCGAGTTCCTTGCTCGCCCGGGTCATGGCCTCGGTGGCCTGCTGCAGGTGCAACTGCATCCGGGCATCGCGCAACTGTCCGCCCACTTCCTCCGCCTTGGCCAGGGCTTCGTCCTGGGATTCCCGGATGACCTGGACGTTGTCCTGGTAACCGCGACTGGGCTTGGTGGCGGTCTCGGTGCGTTTGACGTTCCAGGTCGCGGAGATGATGTCCTTCTGGAGTTCGAGCAAATCAGCCGACGGGCTGCCACCCTGCTGCTGCTGTTGCTGACCGCTGCTGGCGTCGCCCTGCTGGCCCTGGCGATAAATCTCGTCCAACGGCCGGATGTCGCCGAAGAAGATGTCGCCCTCAGCCCGGCGCGGCTGGCCGTCCGGCCCGTAATCCTCGGCCCAGAGATAATAGGCGATCAAGTCGTCGGTCTTCACGCCGAGGGATTCGAGCATCAACAAATGTTCCCCCGTCTGCTTTTCGAAACGGGGCGCCCGGCCGCCGAGTTCCACTTCCCGGGTTTCGCCGCCATTCACGCTGTAGGCGAAGCCGTGGCGCAGCAGCCCGAAGTCATCCGTGACTTCCGCCTGCACGCGCACTTCTTCAAGGGGCGAGAAACGCTGGTCGCCCCGGGGAGACACAAACTTCAACTGGGGTTCCTTGTTGGGCACCACGACAATGCTAAGATCTTCCGGAATGCGATTACTGCGGCCGGCGGCATCCACCAAGGTGAGGAAATAACGGCCGCTCTCGAGGAGCGTGGTGGCCAGACGCAGCACGTTGGAACTGCCGGGATCAGTGGTCAGCGGGAGTTCCACCCCGTTGGTGTTCCAGAGCCGGGCCGAGGCGACGGCCTTGTTCAAGGTCAGCTTGTAGTCGAGTTCCGTGCCTTCCACTGAATTGATCCGGCGGGTGTCCTCGATGGTCTTCGGCTCCAGCCCCGTGTAGGCGGGGTAACGAAGCGAGGCGTCCGCGCGAACCAGCCGCGGATACTCGAAAACGGTGACCTTGAAGTCGCGCGACTCCCCGCCGGGGTGCTCGACCCGGTAGAGCAGATCCGCCGTCACGTTGGCTACCTGTGCGCCGAATGTCGGATCATCCAGGGTACGGTTCATGGGGAGCCGCCGGGTCTCCCCGCCTGCCGGCAGGGTGATCAGGTTGGCTTCCGCCGGACCGGCTCCGGGAAATTTCGCCATCACCACGAGCGTCGAGCCTTTTTCGATCTCGGTGTCCCCCGGCAGCACTTCGAGATTCCGCACCACCTGGCGGGCGGTTGGCGAGGCCGCGGTCGAGCCCGCCGGCTTGATGCCGGCCAATCCCATCAGCGCGGCGAGCAGCAGGAGCGCGCCCGCCTGGTTGGCCGCGCGGGCCAGGGAAAGATGCTTCATGGAGCGCCGCACCCAGTCCTGCTCCCGCAAGACGGCCGCCGCGCGGTCAATGACCCGGCGCTGCAGAAAATTCAACTCGCCCGTGGCCGGATCGGGCTCCTGTTCCACGGCCGATTGCACCAGCGCGTTCAGTTCGGGATGCTTTTGCTCGATCTCACGCGCGATGTCACGGGCGGTCGTGCGCTGCTTCTGTTGGAAGACGAAGGCGGTCACCGCGCCAATGATGGCGGCCACCAGCACGATGCCGGCGGAGAACGGCAGAGCCCAGCCGGACCACCGATACACGAGCCACAGGACCGCGCCCGTGGCGGCGGCGATGAACCAACAGGCCGCCAGCCGGGCGTGCAGCCGGCTGCGTTGACGGCGGCGCGCGATGGGATCCAGCAGGGCTTGAGTGATGTTGGCCGGCATTAGGGGCTGAAGTTTAGGAATTGATTTACCCTACCTGAGACGAAACGCAATCGTCATGCGTTAAGATTTTTTTCCGGGGCTGCTGATGGCCGGGCAATGGGTGCCTCCGATGGATCGCCCACAGCCGGCTCCGGCACGGGCACGACGCGGCCGAAGATGGCCATGATCTTACGCTGGCGCTCCTCATCGCTCAGACGCGGGCCGCAGATGGCCGCCCGGACGTTCGCGTTGCCGGCCCATTGTTTGAAGTATTCGATCACCTCTTCTCCGGTCTTGTCGCGCATCTCCTTCGAGCGTTGCTGTTCGAGTGTCCGCTTCGCGCCGCGGTGAGCGCCGTGGCGCGATTCCACAATGTCCTGGCAGCCCCCTCGCAAAGCCGGCACCTGCCGCCACCACCCGTCATCCGTCTC
>CAYXDZ010000084.1:0-11062 GCA_964463815.1 uncultured Verrucomicrobiota bacterium
ACGGCCGCCAGCGGGATGGCGCAGATGATCGACAGCGGCAGGACGAAGCTCTCGAACAGGAAGCCCATCAACAGATAGATGAACAGGATCGAGACGGTGCCGGCGAAGATCAGATTGCGCAGTTCCTCGTTAACCGAGGCGAACTGCCAGGTGCCGAAAGAGACGCCTTCCGGCAAATCCATCTGCCGCTGGAGCGCCATCAATTGATCGCGGGTTTCCTTCGCCGTCTCCGGCTTCAGCTCCAGCGTGAGCGAGCGGGAGATGCGCTTGTTGTTGCGAAAGATGCCGCGCGGCGAGTTCAAAACACTGCTCGTGACCAGCGAGGAGACGGGCATGACCTCGCCGGTCGCGGTGGGCACCCAGAAGTTGTTCAAGTCGGCGACGCTCTGGCGGTTCTCCTCGCGGAAGCGGATGCGCACGGGGATTTCGCGGCCGGCGTCATTGTAGCGGGGCAGGGCCGCGCCCCGCAGCGCGTAACCGACCATGCCGGCGATGACCTCCGGATTCACCTGGCTCGCGGTCGCGCGGTCGCGGTCGATCACCAGGCCCAGCTCATTCGGACTGTTCTCTTCCTGGCCGCGGATGCCCAGCACACCCGGTAGCGCCAGCAATCCCGGTTCAAGCTCCTCGGCGAGCGCTTCCAGGATCATCGCGTCGTCCCCCTCCAGGCGCATGACAAACACATCCTGGCCCTTGGCGTCCTCGGTCTGGTTTTCACGGCCGTAGCGCAGCTTGATGCCGGGCTTCTGGGGCAGGTCAGCCAGCAGTTGCTCCGCTACTTTCTTCGCCGAAAGCGCGGCCGGTTTCTCGTCGTCGAACCAGCCCTGGATTTCCCCAAACCGGTTGCGGAAGAAAATGAAATAACCCTTCAGCCCGTACTCGTCCTTGCGCGCTTCGAGCAGTTTTTCGCAGGCCGCGTAATACTCCCGCATGTCTTCGAACGAATACTCGTTCGACGAATCCACCCGGATCTGGAAGCCGCTTTGATCCTCTTCCTGACTCGCGACAAACTCAATCTCCTTGAAGGCGACCATGACCGTGGCCGTGAAGAGCAGGGCGAGCAGCAGCACGACATCCAGCCGGCGCGTCAGCGACAGCTCGAGCAGCCGGCAATATGCGCGGTTCAACCAGCCGAAGGTGCGCTCATAAAACCCGCGCAACATATCATTCAACCGCAGATGAAAACGCTGCCAGGCACCCGGTTCATGGCCGTTCCCCGATGAGGGCAGGGTCAGATAAACCGCGAGCGGCACGAAGACCAGCGCCACCAGCAGCGACGCGATCAGCGCCACGCAGATCGGTAAGGCGAGCCGGACGAGGAAGAATTGTCCCTGACCTTCCACCAGCGCGGCGGGCAGGAACACCACCACCGTGGTCAACGTCGAGAGGGTGATGGCGAGCGCGATCTCCGCCGCGCCCTTGATGCACGCCTCGCGGCGCGGCCAGCCGTCCTTGTGGAAGCGGTGGATGTTCTCCGCGACGACCACCGAATTGTCCACCACCATGCCGACACAGATCATCAGGCCGAGCATCGTCAGGATGTTCAGCGTCTCGCCCGCGAAGTACATCACCACCAGCGAAATGACGATCGAGAGCGGAATGCTGAGCGTGATGATCGCGGTCAGCCGGAACCGGCGCAGAAAGATGAACAGGACCAGCGCGGCCATCAGGCCGCCAATGGTCCCGCCGTTGACCAGATTGACGATCGATTCCTCGACCACCTCGCCCTGGTTGAACAGTCCGTCCATGTAAATGTTGGAGAGGCGGGGATTCCGCCGCAACTCCTCCAGCGTCTCGCGGATGTTGCGCGAGACTTCGACGGTGTTCGCCTCGCCCTCCTTGAAGATGATCGCCGCCACGGCGGGCCGGCTGTTGACCCGCACGCTGTAGCGCTTTTCCTCTTCCTCATACTTGATGCGCGCCACGTCTTTCAGCCGGGTGGTCGGCGTCAGGTAACGGTTTTCAATTTCCTCCAGCGACCGGTAGGTGGCCATCGAGCGCAGCAACATCTCCTTGCCGCCGTCACGAACCGTTCCGCTGGCCAGCGTGAAGTTATCGCCGTTAAGCTCCTGTGCGAGTTCGTAGATGTTCAACCCGTGCGCGTCGGCCAGCCGCTTGTCCAGCTCGATGATGATCGCCTTCTCCTCCAGACCGTTCGCCTCAACCTTCGCCACGCCGTCGATCCGGCGCAGGCGGTCCAGAATCTCCTTTTCGACGAGATTGTAATAATCGGTCAGCGAAGGATCGATCGCCAGACCGATGGCGGCAACCGGCACGCCGGAGGAATCCTCCTTGAAGATGAAGGTGCGCTCGACATCCTCGGGAAACCGCACCCGCGCACGTTCCACCCGGTCACGCACCTCGCGATACGCGATCTTCATGTCCGTGCCCTGTTTGAACCGGATGAAAACCTGCGCGTTGTTGCCGGAGGAAAAACTGTTGATCTGGTCCAGCCCGCGGACGGTGCTCAATTCCTCCTCCAACGGCAGTGTAATCTTGTCGAGCACCTCCTGTGCGGGGGCGTTCGGCCACGGCACGGAGACGAACAACGACTGGCTCGTGAACCCGCGCGGCACCAGCTCCAGCGGAATCCCCAGCGTGGCAATGAAACCGACCACCAGGATCGTCACGAACAGCACCAGCATGGTGATGCGCCGGTTCAGCGCGAACCGCGTCATCGCACCGGTGACGGATTCCGCCTGGGCGGGGGAAGGTTTTTCTAGGGATTCGGACATCGGGGACAGCGCATGACGGCCCGCGCCGATCAAAGCACACGATTAGGACAACGCAACCTGTCAAAAGGTTGCAGTAAATAATGCAAACGGCGCGCAGTTGGAGACTGCGCGCCGTTGCTGATCGAGGAAACCTTTCGCGGACCTACCGGAACATCCGATGCTTCGGATCGCCCCGCGAGAGCATGTAGGCGAGCATGTCAAGGATCTCGTCGCGATCAAGACTGTTGAGCAAACCCTCGGGCATCGGGGAGAGCGCCGACGGCTGGATCGACTCGATGTCGCCGCGCTTCACGGTGGTGAAGTCACCCGGCGCGAGCATGTTTTCCGCGATGTTGAGGTTGTCGGCGTTCATGTTCGCCACCCGGCCGCTCAACTGGTCGCCATCCTTCTTGATGATGGTGATCATTCCGTACTGGTCGCTGATTTCCTTGCTCGGTTCGATGATCGATTCCAGCAAATCGCGCGGGCTGAAGCGGCCGGCCACGCCGGAGAGGTCCGGGCCAATCGCCCCGCCGTCGCCGTTGAAGCGATGGCAGCTCGAGCACGCGACCGCGCCGTAAAGCTGCCGGCCGCGATCGAAGTCGCGCTTCCGCAAATCGCGCTCGGAGACATTTGTCCAATCGTTCATCGTCCACTCCTTCACGTGGGAGCGCGCGGCGAGCAGCTCCATCGGATTCTTGATCTCCGGTTGCGCGTCGAGGATCGGCTGGAGGGCGAGTTTTTCCTGCTCGGTAAGCGTGTCCACGGCGTCCTTCTTTATGTCCCGCAGAAAGCCGCGCAAACTGGACCCGCCCTTAAACGCGGCGGCCTGCACGTACCAGCGGAAGTAATCTTCACGCAGCGCGGGCGTCCAGCCGGTGCGCAGCACGCGCAAGGTGCGGGCGTAATTGATCTGCTCCTCGTTCGAGCCGGCGGCCCGGAGTCGCGCCATCAATTTCTCGGCGGCGACCGGCGATTCGAAGTACACGAGGAACTGCGCCAGTTCGATGGCCTGCTCGGGCGTCTCGCCGGGGAACCAGCTCTCAAATTTAGTTCGCAACGTGTTGCTGAGCGCGGCATCCGGCCGGCCGTGACGGGTCAGCACCAGCGTGTAAGCGCGCAAGAGGTCGAGGCGGCGGCGGTTGTCCAGACGGGCCCAATCCAGGCGATCCAAAGTGTCGAACATGCGCGCCTGCAACGCGGCATCCGGCCGCGGGCTGTCCGACTGGCGGTGCGGTTCATCGCGACCGGTCACGCGGGCGAGCGCGATGATCGCCTGAATGGAGCGGTCGGGGTGGCGCTCTTCGAGGGCTTGTTCGCGCCAGCTTTCGACGGGCTGCCATTCGAGGGCAACGCGGGCGGCGTAACGAATCGCGCGATCCTGGCTGCCCAAATTTTTCCAGACGTGCTTGAGCGCGTCTTCGCTAGGATTGCCGTGATAGGACTCCAATTCCGCGCGCAACCGGCGGTCCCGGGCACCGCCGCGCTGGCCGCGCGATTCCCGGGTCGATTCACTCCCTTCATACACGACACGATACAACGCGGACTGGGTCCGCCGGCCACCGACGGCAAAGTACATCGCGCCGTCCGCCGGGTTGATCTCCACATCCGTCAGCGCGAGGGGCTGGCCGGAAACAAACTCTTCGACTTCGCCCGTGTAGCTGGCGCCATCCGGCTCCAGATGCACGGCGTAGAGTTTGCCGTAGCTCCAGTCGGCCACATAGAACGCCTCCTGATACTTCGCGGGGAACTTCGCGCCGTAACCGAACACCGTTCCCGTGGGCGAACCGGGGCCGACATCCACCACGGTGCCCACGCTGTCGGGGTAATACGCCGGCCACTTGCCCGCGCCGGAGCGCCAGCCGAATTCCGCCCCGCTGACGACGTGATTCACGCGCGTCGGCCGATACCAGGGCGTGTTCATGTCCCACTCCATGTCGGCGTCATAGGTGAAGAGTTCGCCGGCGCGGTTGTAACCGGCGTCATATTGATTACGGAAACCGACGGCGAGCAGTTCCCAGTCTTTGCCCTCGGGATCAGTCCGGTAAACCGTGCCGCCCGGCCCGAGCACGCCGCGCATGAAACCGTTGCCGTCCCACAAACGCGGCAGCAGATGATCCTCGCCCCAGATTTGCGGCACGCGGCTTCCCGCGAGTTCAGTGAGCTTGGTCTGGTTGCCGACGATGATGGTCAGCGATTTTCCGTCGGGGTGCTTGAGAATCGCGTGGGGACCATGCTCGCCGCCGCCGACCAGTTCGCGCAGGAACGTCACTTCGTCGTATTGATCGTCGCCGTTCGTGTCGCGCAGGCGATAGAGGCCGCGCTTGTAGGGCTGATCATTCGCGACCATCACGTAGAGGCTGTCGAACGCGTGGAGCAATCCCTGGGCATGACCCATTTTCACGTCGAGCGGATCGACGCGGGTGCCACCGGCGGGCGCACCGACGGCCGGCGGCGTGACGCGGAAAAGTCCGCCGTATTGATCGGACACGATCAACCGGCCCTTGGGATCAACGGTCATCGCGACCCAGGAACCTTGCGTGTCCTTGGGCACGGTGTAGAGGAGTTCCGCTTTAAAGCCGTCTTTGACGACGAGATTACCCACGGCCAGCTCGGCGGCAGCGGCGGGCTGAAGAGCGGCCACACAGAGCAACGCGGGAGTGAACGTGAGACCCAGGAAACGGGCGAAGGCGGGAAAAGAATGCGGCATAGTCATAACACGCGGGTTTGAATGGCCGCAGTGTGCGGGTTTGCGCTGCGCAACGCAACCGCGCAGTGATTTGCTGCTCGCCGGCCGAAAACTAATTGCCAACCGCCGGTGCCTGCTCCAAGGCAGCCCGAACAGCCGCGACCTGGGCCCGCACCCGAACCTCCAGATCAAGGTCCGACGGCGACTCGAAGGTGTAACTGAGGCGGGTCTTGTGCTGAAACAGGTAGAACGCCTCGGGCCAGTCCGGGCGTTTCGTGGGGTCGGCCTCCGGCCGGATGATGCCGCCACGCGCGGGCCGGCCGTCAATTTCCGGCGAGAGATCGATCCGGCAGACGGCGGCGACTTGCTCGATGATCCGCTCCGCGTGTGAAGCGCCGCCGGTGGCGTTCAATTCGTAGAGATAAAACCCGTGCGCTTCCCAGTCCTCGTGCAGGCAGATCGCCAGATCGAACCCCGGCCAGCGCTGGAGTAGTTCGATGTGGGCGCGCACTTCGGTGGTGCGGAGATGCAGGTAGTCACGGTTCAGGTCGTGGCCCTCGGCACTCTCCCGGGTGCTGGCGCGGAAGCCGGACGGATTCAGACACGGGCACACCCAGAGTTCAGCATCGGCCGGCCAGGGATTGGCGGCGAGCAAATCGAGCAACGCCAACGGCCCGGCCGGTTCGTCGCCGTGAATGCCGGACGAGAGATAAATCCTGCGCCGCGCTCGCGGAGCGCGGCGGCGGAAGGCGTGGAGCCGGCGGTCCGGCTGATCGAGGAACACCTCCGTATGCCAGCCGTGCTCGTTCGCAGCGTCAAGCAACTGCCGCTGGAGGTGCTCGACCTCGATGCGTTCACCGAGGTAGCGTCCATGATTGCGACGAAGTGTTGGGTAACGACTCACGCGCGTATGTTGGTTGAAGCCTGCGCTTCTGGCGACGGGAAAGCTGACCCGGTGATCGAGCTGGCAGGAGGGACCATCCCAGCTCGACGGGCGGCTGCCGGCGCATTACACGGGGTGGCAAGCGTGTGGACAACGCGGTCTTCAGACGCTCAACCAACCGCGACAACAACGGTCCGGACAACCGGTGCGGTGATATTGGTTTCCGCGTGGTGCTGGCGAAGCCGCTGTGACTCGCCGGCACACCTTGGAGCCGCCTTCAACCAGATCACCGCCGGATCAGCCACTCGAGAAACCCAGGTTGAATCGGTCTGTCACCGAGCACGGCGTCATAACGCATGATCACATCCGCCACGAGAACGAGCAGTATAACGTAGTTGGCGATCACACCTTGAGCCAGCCAGCCAACATAGCTGCCTTGCAGCAGCATCAAACCAAACTCCAGCATCACGGACATGGACGTCAAAGAACGCGGGTTGAAACCAAAATCAACGAGCTTCCCTTTCAACCCTGACCAGAGAAAACCAAGAAATGGATACAGCGGGAGCAATGCCCAATGCACTGAGTCCGCAGTGACACCTTCTTTGAACTCCGCCTCGCGGGCGCACACGTAATCCTCATCGTAGTCGATCTCGTACGGAGGCATTTCAAGCATGTCCGCCGGCCACGGCCAGAGCGTGTATTTCCAGCGGAACGGCTTTTCGGCAGAGGCTTTGGCCCGGAGGTAAAATTTGTGCCCTTGAAACCAGATCGCGGGCCGCTTGAATTCACGCACCACCCAGTCGGACATGTCGCGCTTCGAGTATATGACCAGCACGCCGTTCTCGATCCGGACCAGATCCGGGCCAATCCTCGTGGAGTCAAGACTGTTGGGCGCATTGGTCCGCATCGGGGGCCTTTCTCAATCGGCCGCCTCCCCAAACTCGCAGTTGTAGAGCTGATGGCACCTCGAGCATTCGGCGGTTTCGAGCGTGAGTTCGGGCGTCCACGAATATGTCTCGCCGCAGTGCCCGCACTTCACGCGGTAACCGCGCTTCCCCTGACGATGCGTTTCCAGCTTCCCCTGCGCCGGCGTGGTGAGATCAGACTCGATCAGCAGCACCAGATCGTCGGCGTCGGGCGTGTGCTTGGCCGCCAGCCGCGAGGCCTGCGCGGCGACGACGGCTTCGAAGGTGTTCCGCACGAGCCGGGCGTTGCCGAAGTGCACATCGCGCTCCGCATGCAGGTGGATGAAATGATGCAACAGCTTCTCCTTGAGTCCGGGCGTGAGCCGCAGGTCGTTGCGCCGGCACATGCGCGCGAAAATGCAGCAAAGTTCCGCCGGCCCGTAGTCGGGAAACTCGATGAAGCGGTTGAAGCGGCTCTCCAGTCCGGGATTCGAGTGGATGAACTTCTCCATCTCCCGCGGATACCCGGCGACGATCACGATCAAGCGGTCACGATTGTCCTCCATGCGCTTGAGCAGCGTGTCGATTGCCTCGCGCCCGTAATCCTGGCCGGACTTCGCCAGCGTATAGGCCTCGTCGATGAAGAGGATGCCGTCGAGCGCGGAGTCAATCGCGGCGTTGGTCTTGAGCGCGGTCTGGCCGACGTACTCGGCGACGAGTGTCGAGCGATCGCACTCCACGAGATGCCCCTGCTTGAGCACGCCGAGCGCCTGGTAGATGCGGCCCATCAACCGCGCGACCGTCGTCTTGCCGGTGCCGGGATTACCAGTGAACACGGTGTGGTAGCTGGTGGGGATGGCCTTCAACCCGCGGCTCACGCGCAGTTGTTGCAGCCGCGCGAAGTGGGCGGCCTGGCGGACCTTGTCCTTCACCTCGGCGATGCCCACGAGTTCATCGAGTTCCGCGAGGATGGCGGCGAGCCGTTCCTCGGGCGTGGTGCCGGCGCGGAGTCTGACGCGTTTCTCCTCCTCGGCGCAGGCCTTTTCAATCTGTTGCCGGAGATACTCGATGAACCGGCTCTCGCGCGAGGTGAGCGAGCCGTCCATGTGCGAGAACGCCTCGCACACTTCCTCGACCAGATGCGCGACGAAGAAGGTGACGGCGGCGGGCAGTTGCAGCTTCGAGAGCGTCTGCGCGGTTTCGAGGAAATACTTGTCGAGCCCGTCGCGCACGTGTTGACCCACGGTCTCGTGCAGCTTGATGAACCGCTCGTGCGCCTGGTCACAGTATTGCGTGATGGCGTCTTCCAGGCGCAGACCGCTGCTCTTGCGCATGCCGCGATTGAGCGTCTGGATGCGGTCCTTGTGCGGCAGAAAAAAGATGCCTTGAAACGCCTTCACCATTTCCTCCGGCCGGCCGTAGTGCAGGCAGGCGGTCCAGAACTGCGCGGTCGCGTCGCCTAGCAATCCGAAGTCCGCGCGTGGAAAAAAGACCGACCACGCGCCACCGGTGATTTTCGAGAAGTCATCCGCCAGTTCCGCCAGCAGATCGACCGTGCCTTCGCCGGTCTTTTCGTACGATAGCGACGGCGGCGTGAGGATTTCGAGAAATTCGGCCAGCAGCCGCGCGGCGAACAATGAGCGCGCCAGTCGGCGGACGGACAATTCCTCGGCGCCGACGACCTTGCTGATCTCGGGAATCCTGAGCAGCAGCGCCTCGAAACCCTCGACGAATTCCAGGTCCGCCAGCCGCACCCGGCCGGCCTGTTCGGCATTCAGCAGGCTGATGTTCTGGAACCACTCAAGCAAGGCCGGGCGGTCCATCTGATTAAAGTTCCGCAAATCCTCGACGCTCCAGCGGTGTTGCTGGCGCTGCTGCGGATCACCGATGATCGACGCGAGCACACTGCCCGGGATCAAGGGATGGTGCGTGGTGTCCTGAACCGCCTGTTTCATGGCCGGATGGTCTGTGGCGGGAGCGTAGGCAGACCGGATTAATTGGGAAAGGATTCTCTGCCCCTGAACCGGAATGGCGACATTCGTGTCGCCCCGTGGCGCCGCGCCATTGACCCGGCGACAGGAATGTCGCCCTTCCACGAACCGAATTGCTTCAATCGGGGATGGCGGATTTCAAAGTTTCGGACATAGTTATCCCGTTCAAACACAGCAACCGCCGGATGAGCACCGAAGGAATCAAACCGTTTTGCCCGCACTGCCAGGCGGACTGGGACCGGCCGTGGCATGACGTGTGTCCGGCCTGCGGTCATCGCTTCAAGGGACTGCCCTGGTGGCGGTCGCTCTGGCTCGTGCCGCTGCTGGTCGCGTTGCCCGCCGCCGGTTTGTGGCTGGCGAGCGTATCTCCGCTCACCGAAACCGAGAGCCGGCTGGTCGATTTGATCCTGTGGATTGCCCTGGGTGGCAGCGGTGTGGTGGCGCTGCCCGCCGCCGCCGTGCTGGCCAGCCGGCTGCCGTGGTCCACCGCGATGCGGGTCGTCATGTGGATTCTGTTCGTGGCGCTGCTTTACGCTTGCGCGCTGGGGCTGTGCGTGGTCATTGGTGGGCACTACTTCAACCGGATTGAATGATGAAATGGCCGGCCATCATCTCCCTGCTCGCAAACGTCGCCCTCGCGGGGGTGTGGTTGCGATCCGGCCCGGTGATCCAGCCTGACACCACCTCTGAGAACCAGCCTGCGTCGGCCGCCTCGCCCGCGGTCGAGTTGCTGACGAATACTCTTACCACCGTCCGCGTGGAGCAGCCGGCTGCGCCGGGCTTCGACTGGTCACTGGTCGAGGCGGAGGAATACGAGGTTTACATGGCCAACCTCCGCCGGCTGGAACTGCCCGAGTGGCTGATCCGCGAAATGATCCTCGCCGATCTGCAACGGCACTACCGGTTGCAGGCGGCGAAAGAAGTGAAGAGCGGCACGGCCCATTGGATGACGCACCGCGAATGGCGTGAGCTTCAAAAGCAGAATGCTGTCGCCAGTTGGGCGCTTCAGCAAGAGGAGCGCGCCGTCATGCGCCAGCTCGCTGGTGTTTATCGGCATCGGGAAGCAAGTGAAGCGCTTAACATGGGTCAGCTCGCCATTGTTTTCGGAATGCTGAATGAGGATCAGTCTTTGGAACTCGTTTCCGAGTACTCTTTCGTCAAAGAGCACGCCGACTTTTTACAGCGTTATCACAACGGCTTGTTCAGCCAGGCGGATGAAGCCGAGTTGATGAATGCTTTCACCGCGGTGAGAACCGGGCTGGCCAGCCGCATTTCACCGCAATTGATGGAGGAGTTCTACCTGCGCCTGCAAGTGGTGCTGGGTGCCATGATGGATGAATTGAAGATGCCCGGCCTGCAACTGACGGGCGCGCAACTGCGCGAAGTGGTCCGCATCCGCAGCGGCATTGTTGATCCGATCCGCTGGGAATTGACCAAGGAACCGAAGCCGTCCAATCCGGAGCTGTTTCAACTGAACCGCGAAGTTCAAGCCGCCGTGGCCGCCGTGCTGGGCGAGGAGATCGCCGTGCAATACGCCCGTTCACAAGATCCCGCGTTTCGCGCCGTGCATGACCTGGCAATGCGCCACGAGCTGCCGGTAGAGCGCGCGATTGTGGTCCACGACATCCGCCAGGCGACGATCGACGAAACCCGCAATGTCGTGACCAGTGGCGAGATCGACGACTGGGAGAAATTTGAGATGCGGCAGTTCATCCAACTGGAGGCCGAACGCGCGGTGCAGTCCACACTCCCCCCGGCAGCCTGGGAGGATTACCGCGCCGATGCCGGCCGCTGGCTCGACCGCGTGGGCGGTCAGCCACCGGACGCCGACACGGGAGGTGGGCGATGAACTGGCGCGTCGTCTTGATCCTTTCGCTCGG
>CAYXDZ010000085.1:0-11045 GCA_964463815.1 uncultured Verrucomicrobiota bacterium
GTTCGTCGGCATCGAGGAAATGCTCGTCCGTCCGCTGGGCAACAAGACCAGCTGACGATCAGACGAGAGCGCTCAATCGACGATGCGCGAGCGATAGAAGCGGAGGTTCAATCCGGTGGCGCCCGGGTCGGTGAACACCACTTCGCCGGTCGGGTTTTCGAGCAGGAGAAACGGCACCCAGTAGTTGCCCGGTTCGCGGCGTTCGATGGAGTAGAAGAAACCGGCTTCACCGGTCAGCCGCCACTCCGGCTGGCCGGGACCGATCCACTGATGAAACTCGATGCGACCGGTCGTGAACAGCGGGCGTCCCGCCTGCAACGAGAAGCCTTCGATTCCGGTCATCGCTTCCGGCACCGGCGGACCAAACTCGGGAAGCGGCGTCAGGGTTTTCACCAGCACCGGCGACGCGCCGAACCGTCCGCCGCGCGCGCGCGCTTCCTCGTAGCTGATCCCCTTGTCGCCGTCCCAGGCGCGTATCTGGAGATGCGCGCGGTTTTGTTCGTCCAACGACGGGATCACGATCGCCCCGCCGTTGAAATAGCCGGCCAGCGCGCCGGATTGAAACGGTGTGCTGCCGCCAACCGGCTGTAAATTCACCGCGGAATCCCCGGCGTACAGTTGCGCCCGGAAGGTGGCGCCGTCCAGCCGGGTCGTGCCGTCCACATCATACACTGGCGCGTTGATGCCATGGATTGGCACGAGGTTGTTGAATGCCACCAACGCACGCTTGCCGGAGGTGGCGGTGAGGTGGAGGACGGCGTCCCGGCTGCGAACGCTCTGGCGGCCATCGTCCACGAGCACATGGTAATGGCCGGCATGGCTCGCCGCGACCTCGGTCAGAATCAGGTATCGCTGCGTCTGTCCGACCAGGGTCGTATCGTTGAAATACCACTGATAGGTCATCGGGCGCGGGCTTTCCGCGACGACACTAAAAGTCGCCGTGGCACCGGGCGGCACCTGCCGGCTCTCCGGTTGCAGCAAAATCAGCAGATCATCCGATGCTTCGACCGCCAGTTCCGCCGGATCGCTGGTGTCGGTGCCGAATTCGTTGGAAACCACGACATGATACTGTCCGGCATGGGCTGGCGAGACGTTGTCCAACGCCAGCACCCGTTCGGCACCATTCGAAACCGGTTCGTTGTCGTGGTACCACTGGTAGCTCAATGGCGGGGCACCCGTGACACCGACCTGGAAAAGCACCGACCCGCCGACCTGGACCGATCGCGGAACCGGTTGATTGACGATCTGTGGCGGCTCGTTGATCCAGGTAACGCTGATGACATCGACGAAGTTGCGATTGGCGAGGCTCTGGAGGTGCAGGCGGGTGGTGATGGAAGCGGCCACGAATTCGAAATGGCCCCAGACCCAGAAGCGGGAACCGTTTTCCACCCGGCCAATCTCGGTGCCGTCGATCCGCGCGGAGATGCCCATGGGCGTTCCGAACATGTCCCCGAACGCGGCGAACTTCAGCCGATAACGCCGGCCGACAACGGTGGTCAGGTCCTGCCAGATGTCGCCGCTGGTCAGTTCCATCGCGTTGGCCCCCTCGGCGGCGCGGCCGAATTGCGTGACAGGGTTCAGCACGCCGGAGGTGTTCCAGCCGGCCTGCGGTTCGGGGGACGATTCAAAGTTGCCGTTGACCACAAGGTTTCCCGGCACGGGTTGGGCGGCCGGGGGCAGGCCTTGCCGATAATTCTCAATCACCACCTCGCCCTCGACACCGGACGGTGCCGCGACGGCGAGATAATAATCTTCGCCACCCACGGCGTTGAACCCTACCCCGTCGGTGCCTTGCGCGACCGGAACGAGATTCGATAACTCGGAACCGCGATAAACGGTGTAGGTCAGATTGGTGACGGTGTTGTAGCGCGCAAGGAATGAATACGTGCTCGATTGGGGAGCCTGCCAGACCCACCAGATGCTTTTGTCGTTACCGGCGGTGTGAGAAGTGGGTTCTCCCAATTCGAACGTGGCGTCCACCAACGATCCGACCCGCACCCCATCTCCTTCGAATCCCCAAATGCGTTTGGCGTCGGCAAAGTCGTCGTTGTCGGTGGGCAGATAGGCGGTGAAGGTGAGGTTCAGTTCGTAGTCCTCGGGGGTGGCTCCCGGGCGCTCGGCCAGTTGGAGGAAATACTCCTCTCCTGCGTCCACGTGGGTGGAGACCTGGAAGTAGTCCTGAGCGATTGGATTCAATTGATCCAACGCGTCACCCTGATAAACGCCGAGGCCCCAATTGTGAGCATGGACGGTCAAACGGCCGGCGGCGGGTGCCGTCCAGCGCCACCAGACGGTGCGCTGCGCCGAGTCGGCGGTGGGCAACGGTTCATTCGGTTCGCCGCTCGCGGCCAGAATCGAGCCCGATGCCGTCGCGGCTGATCCCGTGAGAAACGCGGCATCGGCAAAGTTGTCGTTGGCCGGGCTAATGGTCATTTCGTACCAGAACTGAAACGGACCGGTGTTCCAGTTGGCTCCGTCCACCATCAGGATCAGACGCTCGCCGGCGGTCACGTGCAGTTGCACAAACGGCGGGAACGGGCTGCTGTAGCCGATCCATTCCAGGTTCTCGAATGCGGTTCCCCGCCAGACGCCGACTAGATGTTTCAATTGAGGGCCCAGGGGGGCAAGGGTGAGCACTCCGTTCACCGGGGCTTCGTATTCGTACCAGACCGTCTGGCGGGCCCAGGTGCCACTGTCGGGAGGAACGGGTTCGCCCGGTTCCGAGGACGCCACGGTGGTGTCTCCGCTGATGGTTTCCGCCAGACCGCTGAGGAACTGCCGGTCGGCAAAGTTGTCGTTTGCGGGAATTCCTTCCACTTCGATGAATTCGAAACCGAAACCGACCACTCCCGCCGTTGACAGATCCCAGGCTTCGTAGGGCCGGCCGCTGAAGCGAATGTAGTAGGTAATCCCCTCGCTAACGCGAATCCGCGTGGATTCCCAACTTCCCCAGCTGGCTCCCTTTTGGGCACTGAATCGATCGGCCAGAACGGTCTGCAGGTTTGCCACGCCCTCGCCGAGATAAACGGCCAGATGCAGGTGACTGAACGAGCTGGCTCCGGCATCGATCTGAAGATCGCCGGTAGCCGGCGCCTGCCACGCCCACCACACCGAACCGTTGAATAATTCGGCCGACGGGGGTTCCCCCGGTTCAAAATCCGCCGAAAGGATGGCGCCGCTGGCGTTGCCGCTCAGGCCGTCCAGAACAGCGGCGTCGGCGAAGCGGTCGTTGGAAGGCGGTGGAATAATGCCCAAAACAAACGCACCCTCGCCACCCGGCCAGGCGTCCACCGCGATCTTGTATTCCTGCCCTTCCGTGACCGGGATGAAAGGAAACGCCGAGGTGTAGTCGGCTCCCTCGACCGCGGTCAACTGGTCCACGGCGTCGCCCGTGTAAACCCGCAGGTGCGGCGACGACGTCGTGCCCCACCACGTGAGGTGCACCCCGCCGGTGAACGGCGAGATCCATCGGAACCACACACTGCCGGCGCCGAGGCATTCGCCGTGAGGTGGCTCGCCCGGCTCGTGGGACGCGTGCGCAATGTCCCCGGAGGTCCAGGCGATCTCGCCGGCTTCGCCCGATATCCACGCGGCCCGCTCGAAGTGGTCGTTGGCCGGTCCGATCGTGATTTCGCGCACAGCGGACCGGCGTTCTTCGGCGATGGAGTTGGTGCCGACGATCTCCACTTCATAAATGCCCGGTGCCGACGGCTGCCACGCGAACTCGTAGTCGGGCGCGTTCGCGGTACCGACGATTTCCCCGTTCACCCAATAGGTTGCCGACGCCAGCGGCCGATCGAATTCGTGATAGGTTCCGGTGAACGTCACGATGTCCTCGAACGTCGGCTGCCGATCGAAGGGAGGAACATTCACCTCCAGTGTCTGTAGATCGAGCTGCCAGGCGAACGCGCCGGGTGACCACCCGAAATCGCCATCGATCACCAGACGATAGGTGGTGCCGGCGACGACCGTCCACGAGATCGATCCGGGGCTGTAGAAGGCTTCGCTCACCACCGGATTCAACGTGGCGAGGCTGTCTCCGGTGTACACGGCGAGGACGGCGTTGAACGGCACCTGGAAGAATTCCCAAAGAGCTTCACCGGAATAAGCGGAAGTCCACGACCACCAGAGGGAACGCGAGGGCAATATGCCGGCATGCATCGGCTCGCCGTCCTCCGCCGTGGCCCAATAGC
The DNA here is from genome assembly GCA_964463815.1 of uncultured Verrucomicrobiota bacterium. Taxonomy (GTDB): domain Bacteria; phylum Verrucomicrobiota; class Verrucomicrobiia; order Limisphaerales; family RI-55; genus RI-55. The sequence continues at coordinate 4,194 of CAYXDZ010000085.1, forward strand.
TTCCACCGGCGCCTTCGTGGTGAACGTCGAATGCCGAGAGCGCCAGCGCGCCGGTGAAGGCGTCATTGACCGGCCGGGCCAACCGGCTCGTCTCCAAAGTATGCAACGTCTCACCCACGCCGTTCGTTGCCACCGCCCGGACGGTGTAGTAGCCGGGTTCGGTGAGGGCGAACGCGCTGGAGAATGGCGGCGTAGTCTCCACCACCACCGGTTCCTCGTTCACCAGATACACCACCGACGTGAGCGCCGGGGACGACGCGTGATTGGTGACGGCCAGGGGAATCATGCCCGGGGCCGCGATCAGGTCCTCCGCGTTCGGGCGCAGCAATTCGAGGGTGCGCAGGTCCAGTTCGATGCGGAAGAACTGCGCGGACGATTCAAAATCCATGACGTCCACCGCGACGTGATACACGGTGCCGGCGGAGACGAAGTTGGCGACCGAGCGATGCTGATAGCTCGCCAATGCGCTCACGGGAGTCAGCGAAGCGAGTTCGGTCCCCTCATAGAGCGCGAAGCGGTTCCCGTAGCCGCCGCTGAGATTGGTGACGGTGAGGATCAACGATCCGGAAGACGGCGCCTGCCAGCGGTACCAAACGGACACCCACGCCGGCGACGGCCCGTGCCAGGGTTCGATCTCCTCGGCGGTGGCGCGAAAGTTGGTTCCGTCCGCAGTGGCCGTCGTGCCCGTGAGTAACACCGCATTGGCGAAATCGTCGTTGGCTGGCGGCGATTGGGCATTGGTGAAGTTGGTCATGCAACCAAAGCCAACCCAAAGGGTCAGGATGGTGATGATGGCCGGGTGGCTTCCTCCAAATCTCTTGGTCATAAAAATCTTCGGCAAACTAGCCCGCACAACCGGGGTTTCAAGCGTGATAACTCAAGTTCCTGTGGGCGATGAAGCTAACGTTGTCCTTGGTGGATTATTGCCATCAACATCTCCTCCTCGATGCGAATGGGCACGGGTGAGGGTCTAATCCATCGCTCCGACCTCCGGCCCAGGCGAGCCTGCCGAAATTTGTCGGCATCGAGGAAATGCTCGTCCGTCCGCTGGGCTACCAGACCAGCTGACTTGGGACAGGTCTTCCAAACCGGTTCCGCCGGAGCCGGCGGCGTGCTGACTTTAAGGTCGTGGTCACATCAGGCGCGTGATCCGGCCGGCGCCTGCGCCACCGGAAAATCCCGCCTCGTATTTCCACGGTTGTCCGTCCAGACTTTCGCCATGCCCGCCGATGTCACCCAACTGTTGCACGCGATTGAAGCGGGCAACGGCCGGGCTGCGGACGAATTGCTTCCGCTCGTGTACGAGGAGCTGCGCAGGCTGGCGGCGGCGCGGCTCGCGAACGAAGCCGAGGCTCAGACGTTGCAGCCCACCGCGCTCGTGCATGAGGCGTGGCTCAAGCTGGCGGGCTCCCGGCAACAGCAGTGGAGCGGACGCGGCCATTTCTTCGGCGCGGCGGCCGAGGCGATGCGCCGGATTCTCATCGACCGCGCGCGCAAGCGGAGTCGCGAACGCCACGGCGCGGGTCTGCAACGGGTGAACCTCGACTCCGTGAACCTCGCCGCCCACACGGACGACGACACGTTGCTCAAGCTGAACGAAGCCTTGGAAAAGTTCGCGCTCGAATCACCCGGGAAAGCCGCGTTGATCAAGCTGCGTTATTTCGCCGGCCTCAGCCTCGCGGAGGCGGCCGCCGCGCAGGGCATCTCTCTGGCCACCGCCAAACGGCACTGGGCCTATGCGCGGGCGTGGTTGCTGTGTGAGCTGAGTGGCGGTTGAAGTCTTCCGCGGGATTGTCGGCGAGAAGTTTTTTGAAGTTCGGTGAGCCGTTTCCTCTGGCGGCGACGCCACTGTAGGAAACGACCAGCCATCCCATGAGCGAAAACAAGCAACGCATCGCCGAACTTTTCGAGCGCGCCCTCGACTTCGAACCCGTCGAGCGCGCCGCCTTCCTGACCGGCGCGGCCGGCAATGACGTCAACCTGCGGCGGCGCGTCGAGGATTTGCTGGCGGCGCACGGGCAGCGGGCCGGCTTTCTCCCGGTTGAGGTGGCCGCTGCCGAAGCCGCCGCGCCCACCGTGCTGGATGAAGTGAAACTGACCGAAGGATCGGGCTCGATCATCGGTCGTTACAAGCTGTTGGAGAAGCTGGGCGAAGGCGGGTTCGGTTCGGTGTGGGCCGCCGAACAGCGCGAGCCTGTAAAACGCCGCGTCGCCCTCAAGATCATCAAGCTCGGCATGGATACCAAACAGGTGGTGGCCCGGTTTGAGGCCGAGCGCCAGGCCCTGGCCCTGATGGACCATCCGAACATCGCCAAGGTCCTTGATGCCGGCACCACCGGGCAAGGGCGACCGTACTTCGTCATGGAGCTGGTGCGCGGCATCAAGATCACCGAGTACTGCGAGCACGAGAAACTCGGCACCAGGGAACGGCTCGATCTGTTCATCAAGGTCTGCCACGCCATCCAGCACGCGCACCAGAAGGGCATCATCCACCGGGACATCAAACCGTCGAACATCATGGTGACGTTGCACGATGGCGTGCCGGTGCCCAAGGTCATCGATTTCGGCATTGCCAAGGCCACGCAGCAGGAGCTGACCGAGCTGACGATCTACACGCAGCACCACCAGTTCATCGGGACGCCGGCGTATATGAGCCCCGAGCAGGCGGAGATGAGCGGGTTGGACATCGACACGCGCTCGGACATCTACAGCCTGGGCGTGCTGTTGTATGAACTGCTGACGGGCAAGACGCCGTTCGATGCGAAGGAGCTGATGCAGTCCGGGATCGACGCGATGCGGCGGATCATCCGCGAGCAGGAACCGGTGCGGCCGAGCACGCGGTTGAGCCAGACGCTGGCGGCCAGTGCAGGTTCAATGCGTGCGGGTGATCCGAAGACCGAGGAGCTCAGAGCCTCCTCCCGCCGGCTCCTGCAGGAGCTCAAAGGCGACCTGGACTGGATCGTGATGAAGTGTCTGGAGAAGGACCGGACGCGGCGGTATGAGACGGCCAACGGGCTGGCCGCCGATCTCAAGCGGCACCTGGGCAACGAGCCGGTCGTCGCCCGGCCCCCCAGCGTGGCCTACAAATTTCAGAAGGCCTTTCGCCGCAACAAGCTCGTGTTCAGTGCCGGCACGGCGGTGCTGCTGGCCTTGCTCGGCGGTCTGGGCATCAGCTTGTGGCTCTACGCCGGCAAGAGCGCGGCCGAGCGTGAACAGGTGCAACTCCGGGAACGGGCGGAAACCAAGGCGCTCGAAGCCAGCGAGGCGCGGGCGGTGGCGGCGCAAGAACGCGATCTTTCCCGGGAGCGACTCTATGATTCCCTCGTGCGCGAAGCGCGATCGATCCGCAAGACGCGTCAGTTGGGCTACCGCAGCGAGGTGTTCGATCGCCTGAAGCAGGCGGTTGCCTTGGAAACCACCAATGCCGGCTCCAGCCTGTTGCGGCGGGAGGCGGCGGCTTCTTTCGGTGATTGGGTCGGGCTCGCGCCGGTGGACATCCCCATTCCTGGCGGAGTTTACTTTGCCGCCCTGACGCCCGACGGCACGCTGGCCGCGCTGTCCCAGTGGGAGAAGAAGCTGGTTTCCTTGCGGGAAACCCGGACCGGTCGTGAGATGGCTGTGCTGGATGTGGGCGGGGAGGCCATCAGCCTGGCGTTCGACTCGCAAGGCGTCGCGTTGTTCGTGGTCGCTTCCGATACCCAGATCGAGGCCTGGGAGCGCCCCCAATCCCTGCGCCTGGAGAAATGGGCGCTGCGAGGGGATGGCTCCTGGAAGCGGGAATGGGCCCGGGCGGCAGAGGGCTTTACCCGGTTGGTGTCCGTGGCGGAGACGGTGCTCGGCCTGACGCTCGCATCGGATGATTCCTACTTCGCGGTTCAAAACCTGGACCGGAACGAGGAAGTGGCGCGCGTTTCGGTCACCCACCCAATGCCATTGTATCCCATCGCCGATATCAGTCCCGATCAACGTCAACTCGCGTTCTTCAGCCGGGCCGGGACGAACAGCCTCGACTGGCAGCTCGAAGTCTGGGATCTGGCGGCACGGAAACGAACGGGCCTGGTGAATTCACAACTGGGACGGGGCGTCGGGCTGTCATTCGGCCCGGATGGTCGAACGCTGGCGGCAACTTATGGCAACACCCTGCTCGTCCACGAAACGGCTCAGTTCGGGCGCACCCTCAGCATGGTGGGAAGCTTCGAAAGCAGTCTCGGAGCGACCATTGGCGGCTCCGCGGACTTGTTCGCCGTGCCGCTCGGTCAGGAGTTCGCGGTCCGCTTGATTGAGTTGCAGTCGGGCCGGGAGCTGGCTTCCCTGGGGGTGCCCGGCTTTCCCCAAGGTCAGTATTTCAGCCGTGATGGCTCGGTGCTCCTCTTGACCCATAGCGGCGGAAGCCGGGTGGTCCATCTGCGGGCGGAGGGCGAGAAACTCCGCCTTGAAGGCCATCAGGGCGGAGTGCCGGTCGTGGAATTCAGTCCCGATGGCCGGCAGCTTGCCTCCGCCGGCAAAGACCGGACCTTGCGTCTCTGGGATCTGACGAACCCCGGCGAATCGTGGGTGCTCGGGCAACTGCCGGCCCCCGGCCAGACGCTGGCCTACACGCCCGATGGTGCGCATCTGGTGTGCGGCTATTATGACATCAATGCGCTTTCCCTCTGGAACCTCCAAACCGGGAAGCAGATCGGGCAACTCGACGAAAGCGCCGATTACCGGGGCACACCGCAGGGCACGACCTGGGCCTGTGCCATCAGTCCGGATGGCCGGCATCTCGCCGCAGTGGGCAATGGCCTGCGGGTGTGGAATCTGACGGAGCTGATCCGGCCCACACCCGGCGGGGCCGAACCGTTGCTGTTCGCGGAAACCAACGGGGTGTCGGGCGTCGTGTTCGATCCGCTGGGTCAGCGCGTCGTATTTCATGACCTGGTGAGCTGGCAACCGTTCATCTCGACGGCCCTCCGCACCCGCGAACTTGCCCCGGGTTCCGTCTCCACGGTGATCGCCACGAACAGTCACGATAATTTCGTTCAGGGACACGGGTTCCTGCCGACCAGCGGCGCGCTCGCCTACGTCGCGTGGAATCGTGACATTATCCTGCTGGAACCGGCGACCGGCCGGGTGCTTCGCAGTTTTCCCACTCGCGCACCGGGCGACGTCACGCCGTTCACGGCCAAAAATTTGCGCGTCAGTCCTGACGAATCACGGCTGGCGCTCGTCAGTGTTTCCGGGCTCGAAGTGGAACTGTGGGATCCCGCGACGGGCAAGTTTCTTTATGCCCTGCCCGAAGACCTTGGAACGATCTGGTGGCTCGCCTGGAGCCCGGACAGCCGGCGGCTGGCGGTATCCCGCGCCAACGGCGAGATCGCCATCTGGAACTTGCCGGAGATCGAGGCGCAGTTGAGTCAGCTCGGGCTGGCGCTCTGATTTGCGTCAGCGGAAGTTCGTCGGCAACGAGGAGCTGCTCGTCCGCCCGCTGGGCAACCAGACGAGTTAAGCGAAACGGAGGAGTGCTGGAGTGCTGGCTGAGTAAAGCCAGCACCGTGCATATATGCACACTGTCCTCGGAGCGCCGGCCTCCGGCCCGGCGATGGTGACTTGCTGCTCAAACTCGCCGGAGCGGAGATCGGCGCACCGTCTCCACCCGCCGCCGTGCCGGTCGGTCTGACGCTGATTGCCGGCTTCCCTCCCGGCATGCGATTCATTAGCTTCGCCCGCATGTCATTCCGATTTGTTCCCGTGGCGATCGTCGCCCTGCTTGCGCTCGCGCCGTTCACCGCCACCGCCCAAACCAAATCCGCCCAACGCACGCGCCCGCTGGCCGAGGCATCGCCCGCCAAGGCCGGCATGTCCGCCGGGCGGCTCGCGCGCATCGACACGATGATCGAGACCGCCATCGCCGAGAACCGCATCCCCGGCGCGGTCGCCCTCGTGGCGCGCAATGGGAAGATTGTTCACCATCAGGCGTATGGCCTGGCCGACAACGAATCCGGTCGCGCGCTGCAGAAGGACGACATTTTCCGCATCGCCTCGCAGACCAAAGCGATCACCGCCACCGCCGTCATGATGCTGTGGGAGCAGGGCCGCTTTCAGTTGGATGACCCGATCTCGAAATGGATTCCCGAGTTCAAGGACGCCGGTGTGCTCAAGACCTTCAACGAGGCGGACGGCACCTGGACCACCGAGCCGGCGAACAAGCCGATCACCATCCGTCACCTGCTCACGCACACGTCGGGCATCGGGTATGGCGTGATCGATGGTGATGCGCGCATCAAGCAGATCTACGCGCAGGCCGGCGTCACGGACCTCTTCACCACCGAGCCGGTCACCATCGGTGAGAGCGTCAAGAAGCTCGCGAAACTGCCGTTGCACCATCACCCCGGCGAACGCTTCACCTACAGCGAAGGACTGGACGTGCTCGGCTACTTCATCGAGATCGTCTCCGGCAAACCGTTTGACGTCTTCCTGCGCGACCACCTGTTCGCGCCGCTCGGCATGAACGACACCGGCTTTTATCTCCCGGCGGAAAAGGCCTCGCGGCTCGTGCCCGTGCAAAAGCCGGAGGGCGGCAAGTGGGTGAGGTTCCCGGTGACGTTTTACGATCCGGAATATCCGATCAAGGGCGCGAAGAGCTTCTTCTCGGGCGGCGCGGGCCTGTGCAGCACGGCGAAGGATTACGCGACGTTCCTCCAGATGTATCTCAACGGCGGCGAACTGAACGGCGTGCGCATCCTGAGCCGGACGACCATCGACACGATCATGCGCGAGCAGGTCGCGCGCGAGTTGTGGGGTGGCGGCAACAAGCATTACGGTCTGGCGTTCGGCGTGGTGACCGAAAAGGGTGTGGCGCGCGGCGGCGAA
>CAYXDZ010000086.1:0-11039 GCA_964463815.1 uncultured Verrucomicrobiota bacterium
TCGCCACCAGCGTTCTGCCACCCCCACAAAAATCTCGCGGCCCGACCAGCGCCACCCGGTGTTTTGCCGGGGGCAGGCTCGGCAGGAGCCTCGCCCTACCGCTTCCGCCCGAAATGCCGGTCGGCGAAGTTGAGGAATTGTTCCCAGTCGTAGGCGGTCACGTCGTGTTTGCCGCTGCGAATATGATAACCGATGACGTCACCGACGGGCCTGTTCAACGGGGGTTGCGTGTCGGTTCCGAGTCCGCCTTTCCCGAACAACGCGTACACCGGTTCGGCGTGCTTGGCCCCGAGGAACTCGCCCTTGGGATCGGCCCATAAATCTTCCGCCGCGCTGGCGACATAGACCGGCCGTGGGGCCAGCAGCGCGATCAATTCATGATGATCCACGGGGCTGGCGGCCTCGTTGTCATTGTAAGCCTTGTGCTGCCGGCAGAACCAGTGGGGGAAGCTGGTGTTGATGCGTTTCACCGTTTCGCCAAAGGCCCGCCGGCTCAAGGCCGCGCCGCCGCAACCCGAGTTGTTCGAAATGGTGATCGCGAACCGCTCGTCCGTCGCGCCGGCCCAGAGGGAAGTCTTGCCCAGACGTGAATGGCCCATCACGGCGACCTGTCGCGCATTCACGGCGGCGTCGGTTTCCAGGTAGTCCATGATCCGGCTGAGGCCCCAGGCCCACGCGGAGATGGCGCTCCAGTCTTCGAGGGCGAGCGGTTGACCGTGCTGATCGGTCTTCACCTTCGCGCGGAGACCGGTTTTCCAGCCCTCGGCGTGGTCCGGTTCGACATCGCCGTAGTAAGCCGTCGCCAGGCCGTAGCCCCGGGCCAGGATTTCGTCCACCGCCCAGCGGCTGGCGCTCGTGCCCCGGCCGGCCTCGGTCGCGCGATGGTTCTCCACGCCGGGGCCGTTCGCCTCGCGCATCCAGGCGGTGGCGAGGTCGATGCCCGGATCGGCATGGATGGTGTGGTTGCCGTTGAAGTTGTAACCGACGAACACCGGCACGGGCTGTGTCGCGGCGGCGGGGAGATACAACAGCACGTGCAGCTTCTCCGGTTCGCCCTCACCGAGCAGATGAATGGTGATCTGTTTGCGCACCGCCTTGCCCCCCAGCGCGCCGCGATCGGTGGATTTCACCTCGAACTTCGTGGCCGCCAGTTTGCCGGGCCGCCGGCCAAAGACGTGTTCCTCGAATAGTTTCAACACCTCGGCGCGGCGCGAGGTTTTCCACTGATCGGCCGTGGTGACCTTGGAGCCATCATTGGCGACCAGCGGATCGGGCAGCGTGTAGGTGGGAACCTTCGACTCGTCGTAATTGTAGCCTGCGGGCTGGGCGTCGGCATCGTTCATGAGCGGGAGTGCTGCGAGCAGGGCGGTGCAGAGTGAGCGGCGGAGGGCTTTCATGCGGGCAAGGTAGTCCAAACCGGTCGCGGGTGTCGATGCCCGTGTCGGGCAAAGACTCCGTGGCGAACGTGAACCAGGATGAACGAGCCGTCCGGCTTACTTTCGCGCGCTCTCGACCATTTTGCGGAAATCCGCCTCGGCGGACTTCGCGAGTTCCTTCGGGCCGGTCATCCGGATGAAGACGTTGCCGCCGGCATCCTCGATGATCGCGCCGACCAGCGCGTGGTCCTTCAACGGCGTCTTCTGACCCATCGGCGGGCCGCTGAGGTAGGTGCCCTCGGCGAAGACGTAGGTGATCTTCCGGCCGTTTACGGTTTGCTCCTCGCTGCGGGCCTTGATGTTGTCGCGGCCATCGGCGAACTGGCCATACCAGCGTTCGACGTTGGCGGTGGTTCCGCCGCCCTGGCCCGCGCCGAAATGGAAGAAGATGACTTCCGCGGCGGCCTTCTCCTCCTTGTCCTCGACCTTGAGTTCCGCCTTGCGCATGGGCGAGGTGGACGGCACCCACGTCCAGGTGGCGGGCCGGGTGAACTTGAGCGCACCGGCGGTGAACTCGGCGGGAGCCTCCGCGGCGGGCAGGTGGCTGATGGAGAACAAAACGGCGGCAACCGTGAGCAGTCGGCAAAGGTATTTCATGGCGAAGAGCCAACCAGACAGCGGCGAGTTGTCAAACGCTCATTGCTCCGCAAGGGAGTCCGTTGTTAGTCTGCGGCACGGTCCGGCCTTAAGGCACCGGCCCCGACCGCGATACATCGAATGACTGGCACGACCGAAACGAACTCCACCGCCCCCGCAGCCATCCGCCTCAAAATCGGCGGCATGACCTGCCAGAATTGCGTGCGACACGTGCGCGAGGCGTTGCAGGCGACGACCGGGGTGCGCTCGGTCGAGGTTGATCTGGCACGGGGCGAGGCGGTCGTCGCGGCGGAGGAAGGCTCGGGGTTGGCTGCCGGGCCGTTGATTGACAGCGTGCGGGCGGCCGGTTTCGAGGCGGCGGAATTCAAGCCCACCGGCCCGTCGCCGACGGGTCACACTTGGAACACTTCGCTGCTGCTCGGGCTGGCGGTTACGGCGTTTCTCATGCTCGGCGAGTGGGTCTTCGGCTGGCATCACGAGTCGTGGTTTCGCTGGACGGCTTTCGCGCTGGCAACGGTCGTTCAATTCCATGCCGGCGGGCCGTTCTACCGGGGAGCGTGGCGGCAGTTGAAGCAGGGGCAAAGCTCGATGGATACGCTCGTCGCGCTGGGCTCGACGACCGCCTACGGGTTGAGCGTCGCCGTCCTTATCTCCGGCAGTAGCGGGCATCTGCACTTCATGGAGGCGGCGGCGATTATCAGCTTCATCAGTCTGGGCCATTGGATAGAAGCGCGCGTCGGTCGCAATGCCGAGAACGCCTTGCGCGCCTTGATGAAGCTCGCGCCCGACGAAGCGTGGCGGCAGGAAGCGGACGGCAGTGAGCATCGGGTGCCGGTCGCGGAATTGAAATTGAATGACGCCGTGGTGCTGCGTCCCGGCGATGCGATCCCCACCGATGGCACGGTGATCGAAGGCGACTCGGCCGTGGACGAGGCGATGTTGACCGGTGAAGCCATGCCCGTGGACAAAGTGCTGCACAGCCGGCTTTACGCGGGCACGATCAACCTCAACGGCCGGCTCGTGATGCTCGTCACCGGTACGGGCGAACGCACCGCCCTGGCGCGGATCATTGACGCCGTGAAACGCGCGCAATCCAGCCGCGCCAGCATCCAGCGCCTGGCCGACCGCGTGAGCAATGTGTTTGTGCCCATCGTGGTCTTGGTGGCGCTGGCGACCGGCCTTTGGTGGGGGGTCGGCGCGGAGTCCGCGCGGGCGGCCCACGACCACTTCGCCGGCTGGCTCTGGTCCGTGCAGTTGCCGGAAGCCACCTGGGTGGCGGCCTTGATGCACCTGGCGGCGGTGCTGATCGTGGCGTGTCCCTGCGCAATGGGGCTGGCGACGCCGGCGGCGATCATGGTGGCCGCCAACACGGCGGCACGTCGGGGCATCCTGATCCGGGATGGCGTGGCGCTGGAGAAGGCGGGCGAAATCGACACCATCGTTTTTGACAAAACGGGAACTCTCACCCGTGGGCAGCCGAAGTTGTTGCGCTTCGAGACTTACCGGGACGCAGCCGATCGGCCGGCCCTGGATGAAATGCGGGTCGCGGTTTCGCTGGCGCGCATTTCGAATCACCCGGTCAGCCGCGCGGTCGCGGCCTACGGTTGCGAAGCTTACTCCGTAACGGATTGCCGCGAAGTCCGCGGCTGCGGGATCGAGGCGCGCCTGGAACTGGCCAAACCGGTCGGCCGGGCCTATGTCGTCCGGTTGGGCTCGATTCGCTGGTTGAAAGGGCTGGCAATCGACCTCGCCCGCGCTGATGAGTTTGTCGCCACCTGGACGGCCCAAGGCGCGACCGTCCTGGGCATCACCGCCGATCAATGGTTGCTCGGCGTGCTTGCGGTGCGGGATGAGTTGCGCCCGGGTGCCGCGCAGGTGGTAAGGGATCTGGCCCGTTCCGGCCGGGGCGTGCATCTGGTCACCGGGGATCACCCGGTGGCGGCCGCGGCCATCGCCGCCGAGGTGGGCATCAGCCAGCGGTCCGTCTTCGCGGAGGCCAGCCCGGAGCAAAAACCGGAGTACGTCCGTAAATTACAGGAGCAAGGTCATCGGGTGGCGTTCGTGGGCGATGGCATCAACGACGCCCCCGCGCTGGAAAAGGCCGATCTGGGAATCGCCGTCAGCATGGCGGCCGAGATCTCGCGCAAGGCGGCGGACATCGTCCTGTTGCGCACGGATGTGGCGGCGGTTCCGGAAGCGCTCGGGCTGGCGCGCGTCACCTTGCGGCGCATCCGGCAGAACCTCTTCTGGGCTTTCTTCTACAACGCGGCGGCGATTCCGCTGGCGGCCCTGGGTTTTCTCAACCCGATGCTGTGCGCGGCCTTGATGGGGATGTCCGACCTCGTCGTGGTGGGCAACTCGCTGAGGATCTACTGGTGGAAGCCGTTCCGCCGCGAACGCTGGGTGGCCGCGCTCAAAGAAAACATTGATGGGCCGGAAGAGGTGCGTTAAGCCGGCAGGACTTGGGATCGTCCGGGAGGCCGCCGAAAGCCTTGTCCTTCTTGTCGCGCCCGTGCTTGCCGCGCTGCTTCATGATTTCCTCATATTTGGCGGCCTGCTCGGCATCCAGAACCCCGCGAATTTCCTCCTTCACGCGGTCCACTTCCTCCTCCAGCGGAATCTTGATCGTCTGCCAGATTTCGCGGGAGCGCTTGCGGCTTTGGGAAAGAATTTCATCGACCTTGGCCATTTGTTCATCCGTGGCCTTCAACTCTTTTTGCAAGCTGCCCCACATTTCGTCCCGGCGCTGGTTCCAGCTTGGGGGCGCGTTGGTGCCGGCCAGGACGGACGATGAGGACGCCGCCGAACCGCCTGGCGGCTTGGGGGCCTTGTGGGCCAGGAAGTAACCGGTAAGGGCACCCGTGGCGAAGATCGCCACCGTGGCGAGGATGACGCGCAAGTAGTTCACCAGATGCTGGCCAGGTTTTGGTTTAATTCGCTGAGCACCGTGTCCTCGATCTGCTGGGACAAATCCTGGGTGTGCTCAAAGCTGTGCCGGACCGACCACAGCCCGCTGAACACCACGATCAGGAAGCAGGGGATGGCGGCCCGCCAGAGCGCCCGGCTCCAGAGAATCCAGCCGTCCGGCAAGCCCGCGTCGGCCAGCCGGGCCATGATGCGCTTTTCGAAGGCAAACGGCACCCGGTCGCTGGGCGCGTCCTGGCGCGCGGCGGCGATCAGTTTTTGCTTCAAATGGTCCAGTTGCATAAGTCCACAAATCGGGCAGACGGGTCGCTTTGGGACGGGGTTACAGATACTTGTCCCGCGCCAGCCTGGCCAAACATTTTTTCATTTCCGCCCGCGCCCGGAACGCCCGGACTTTCACCAGCGGGATCGACCAGCCGGTGAGGGCCGCTATCTCTTTAACGGATTTTTCCTCGATTTCTAAAAGCTGAATCACCAGCCGGGCGGCCGGCGGGAGCTGGTCCATCAGCCGTTGCACCAGCAGCCGGGCGGCGTCCTCGTCCTCCGGGGCCTTGCCCGGATCGGCGGCAAACCGCTCCAGCCAGTCGCTCTCCGGCTCGGACAGTTCGGTGAAGGTCGCCTCGCGGTTGCGCTGGTGGCCGCGCAGGAAATCGTAGCAGGTCCGCACCGCCAGGCGCATGAGCCAGTGCTCGAACGGGGCGTCCCCGCGAAAGCTCGCCAGCTTGTTGAACGCCTTCATCCAGATCTCCTGGACGATGTCCTCGACCTCACTCTCCTTGCGGGCGTAACGCCGCGCCGTGGCGAACACCCGCGGGCTGTATTTCGCGACCAGCGGCTCGAAGCTCGGCGTGTCGCCTTGCAGCACGGCGCTGATATGTTCCTGGTCGCTTCGTTCCATGCACGCGGGGATGCGTCAAAACGGGTGGTGAATCCGCAGTTTTTCTCCTGAAAACGCGCCGGTCAACCGGCCCGGCCGGCGCGAGGCGGGTCTGAATTCAAGGGTGGGTCTTCGGCCGGGCATCAGCCCTGTGACCGCGCCGCCAGCATGACGCGTTCAAATTCTCCCGAATAGCGGATGACTTCCTCGGCCACTTTCTTGGACTGGTCCGTGGCGGTGCGCATCATCTTCTCCGCCGAATCCGGTTTGAGCTGGGCCAGCTCCATCGCCGACATGATCAGCGACACGCAGTTGTTCACATTGTGCCGGCATTCGGACAGCAACTGGTGCAGCTCTCGCGCCTGTTCGGCGGTCAGGTGAACGCTTCCATGGGCGGAACTCATGGGCCGACGATGGCGGGAAACCAAATCCCAACGCAAGCCGCATTCTGAACGCCGCCACTCCGGTTCCCACCGGCCGGCCGTTGCCAAACATTCCCGTCCGGGGTTGAATTCGCCACCACCTTGAATCACTGCCCGCTCATGAAATCACCACTGCCATTCAATCTCTTCGCCGCGTGCTTCTTTCCACTCTTGGTGCCGGTCGGGGACTCGGCGGCGGACGTCATTCCTACTTTGCAAAGCCGCCTGATCTTTCCCGTGCAGGAGCCGCACGTTCACAGCAGTTCCCTCGTCGAGTTGCCCAATGGCGACCTGCTCGCCGTCTGGTTCCATGGCTCGGGCGAACGCACGGCGGACGATGTGGTCATCCAAGGCGCGCGGCTCAGATCAGGCGCGAGCGCATGGGGTGAGGTGTTTCTCGCCGCCGACACGCCCGGTCTGCCGGACTGCAATCCGGTGGTGTTCGTCGACGACCGGCAGCGACTGTGGCTGGTGTGGATCGTGGTCCAGGCCAATCGCTGGGAGCAGTCGCTTTTGAAATACCGCATCGCCACCGATTATCAAAACGATGGCCCGCCCCGCTGGCAATGGCAGGACGTGATGCTCCTCCGGCCGGGCGAGGCGTTTCCCGAGCAGTTGCGCGCGGGCTTCCGCGAACTCGGCTACCGCCAGCGCATGTGGGCTGAACATGCACGGCCTTACGACCGATTGCTCGTCGAGGCTGCGGCCGATCCCGTCAAGCGTGACATCGGCTGGATGACGCGCGCCCTGCCGCTGCGACTCGCGGACGGGCCTCGCGCCGGGCGGCTTCTGCTGCCGCTCTACTCGGACGGCTTTAACATTTCCCTCATGGCCATCTCCGATGATGACGGGGAACACTGGCGGCCCAGCCAGCCGCTGGTCGGCCTTGGCAACATCCAGCCCACGCTCGCCCGGCGACGCGATGGCACGGTCGTCGCACTCTTCCGGGACACGGGGGTGGCCCCCGGCCGCGTGCAGCTCAGTGAATCCAAGGATGACGGCGAAACGTGGACCGCCGCCCGCGACACCGATCTGCCCAACCCCGGCAGCAGCCTGGCGCTCACGTCGCTCGCGGACGGCCGCTGGTTGCTGGCGTTGAACGACACCGAAAGTGGCCGGCACCAACTGGCCGTCATGGTTTCCAGCGATGAAGGAAAGACTTGGGGCGGGCGGAGGCATTTGGAAAAAGCCGCACCCGGCGAAGGCAATTTCGGCTACCCAACGGTGATTCAAACGCGTGATGGCCGGGTGCAACTCACCTACACCCACAGCACCGCCGCCGGCAACAGCATCAAGCACGTCGCGTTTGAGCCGGCCTGGCTGGACTCGAATTGACGGGCGGGACCGCCAGCGCCGCCACCCATCTGGCCGGGCCACTACAACCGGACTGGGCGACTTCCGGCCGTCTGCCGGTCACTCGCGACCAGGCCGTGCAAGGCCGTTCCGCCAGGGCGGTCACGACCGACCCGGATCGTGTACTGACCGGGCGCGTACACTGCGGGTTGAAAGCGGTCGCCGGAAATTCGGATTGTGTAAAGGATGTCGCCATCACTTTCGCGGATGACCTGCACGACCGGGTTTTCCGCCTTCTCGAAAACCAGCTCCGGCAACCACGCGACGGGCGTGCGGCCGTCGTTGTCCGCCATCGCCACGGTGATCGGCCAGCCGGGGAATTGCGCGCGGTCGCCCGCCTCCACTTCGGCAAAGCGTGGCCAGCATTCGAATGTGATCTTGCGGGTCCGCTTGTTGAAGCGCACGAGGCCGTAGCCGTCTGCGCGCTGTTTCTCATCGGCAATGTCCGGCGGATTGGCGTAGGCGAGCATCGAGAGTGGATTGCCCAGGCCGTCCCGGAAATCGCCGGTCCACGGGAGCGGACTGCCGGGCACGGGGTTCGGACCAGGTTTTTCGTCGAGCGGATGCCACCAACGACCGTAGATTGTGTTCACGAGCGCCGGGCTCGTGAAGCCGTAGGGACCGTCGCCGAAGTCGTCGATGCCATGCTTCACCGCGACGGCTAGGTGTTGATCGCCGCAAAGATGCACCGCCCACGCGCGGCGAAGTTCTTCGAGCGCGCGTTTGCGCGGCGTTTGCGGCCAGCCATTGCAGTCGAGGTCCGCCAGCAGCCGGTCGTTGCGACCGCCATGCATGTGGACAGCGCCACAGAAGGCGGTCTGCGACAGCACGGCCTTCATCGCTGCGCCGGTCCAGTCCTGCGTCCAGTTACGCAGGAACTTCTCCTGCCGTTCGCCCAGCAGTTGGAGGCCCGGCAGATCAATCGTCCGCGGATCGTAGGCCGGGTCGTTGATGTGGTCCGGTCGCGGCCCCATCTGGGGAATCTTGCCCTCCGGACCGCTCTTGAACTTCCGGTCCTCGATGATCGCGAAATCGACGCGGCCCACCCGCAGCCGCGTGAAGTAAACCGTGATGCCGCGCTCGACTGGCGCGGGGTCCACCGGGTCGGGCAGATGCCAGCACTGCTGGCGCTGCACCATGTTCACGTATTCGACGGGATAGTAATAGCCGCCGTCCGCATTGTCTTTGCGCAACGATCGTTTGCCGTTTTCGCCCCAGAGGTTCGGATGACCGACGTCGTGATCGTCCGGAATGCAGATCGTCGGCCGGTCGCGGATGAGCTCGCGGAATTGCAGGCCGAACTCGATCCAGCCTGCGGTGTGCTCCGTGTGGCGGTACGTCTGGTCGCCGGCAAAGAACAACAGGTCGGGATTCTGCGCCTTGAGGTTGTCGATGATCTCCGGGCGCTGGCCGGTCGTGCGGCTGGAATTGCACGACATGTTCGCGACGACGATCTCCTCCTGGTCCACCGGGTCGCGGCGGATCAGGCCCGCAAACAGCGCCTGTTCCCCGTGCCGCACGCGGTAGGGCACATCGCGTGTCGCATCCCAATTCTCCACGCGGAAATGCGCGCTCCAGCCGGGAAACAGGACGTCCGCCCGCGCCGCCTCGGTCCATTGGCCGGCGTGCTGGAATTCCAGGCGCACGCTGCGGGGCTCCTCCGGGCGTAAAGGAAACAACTGCGCGGTAAGCTTCAACACCCCGGCGTCGTGCGTGTAGAGCGCGAAGGCGACGACCTGGTCGCGCGGCACGTCGAGCGAGGGCGGCGGATTCTGGCGCGGGGGTGTCGCCTGCCACCACTCGCCGACCGCCAGCGAGTCGAGGTTGGGAAATTCCGGATCGAACGGAGTGGCCGCCGCGCCCAACGCGGGGGAGGTGGCGACTGCCAGCGCGCCGACGCCGACGGCGGTGAGCTTGAGGGCTTCGCGGCGGGTGAGGGTGGGTTCGGGGGAGCCGGGATCAGGCGTGGGAATCATGGTCTGATCATTTGAGCTGCGGTTCGCCCGGAACCACCCCGGCCTGATGGACTTTCACCGCTTCCAGAATGCGCGCGAGGACCGACGGATTTGCCCCGGCCACATCACGCTTCTCCGACGGATCGTGGCCAAGGTGGAACAGCAAGGGTGGCTCATGCGTTTCCGCGCGGGCCTGGCCATAGCCCGTTTGCGTGCGGAAGTGCGCCTTCCACTCGCCGAGCCGGCAGGCAAAGAGTTGACTCCCGCGATAATAGAAGAACGGCCGCTCCGGGAGCGTCTTTCCCGCGAACAACACGGGCGAAAGATCGACACCATCAAGTACCACGCCCGCAGGTGCCGGCACCCCGGCCAGCGCCAGCGCGGTGGGAAAAAGATCCATCGCATTTGCGGGCACTGACGTGACGCCGGGTTGGATGCGGCCCGGCATCCACGCGATCGCCGGCACGCGCATCCCGCCCTCCCAGGTGCTGCCTTTGCCGTCGCGCAACAAACCCGCACTGCCGCCCTGGTTTGCCATGATCAGCCACGGTCCATTGTCGCTCGTGAACACGACCAGGGTGTTCTCAGCAAGCCCCGTTGCCCGCAACGCATCCAAAATTTCGCCGGTGCTCCAGTCGATTTCCTCCACCGCGTCGCCGTAAATGCCGGCACGGCTTTTGCCTTTGAAGGCGGGTGACGCAAACATCGGCACGTGCGGAAAGGTGTGGGCAAGGTAGAGGAAAAACGGCCGGTCACGTTGCGCCCGGATAAACTTCACCGCCTCCTCGGTGTAACGCTTCGTCAGCGTCGTCTGGTCGGCTGGACGTTCGATGACTTCGCCGTTGCGGATCAGCGCCACGTTCCAGCCGTCCTCCGGCGGAGTCGGTGAACCGGTCGCACCGCGCGGCAGATCGGCGCGAGCATCCATGTCGTTCGAGTAGGGCAAGCCGAACGAATAATCGAAGCCTTGGTCCAGCGGACGCGAACCTTCGTGGATCCCCAGATGCCATTTGCCGAGATGCGCGGTCGCGTAGCCTCTCGCCTTCAATGCTTCGGCCAGCGTGACCTCGGACGGCGGCAGGCCCCCGGCCGAGTTGGGAAACAACACCCGCCGGTCGCCGGCCATGCCGGTGCGGATCGGATAACGTCCCGTCAGCAACGCGGCGCGGCTCGGGGTGCAGACCTCGGCGGCCGAATAAAAGTCCGTGAAACGCAGCCCCTCCGCCGCCATGCGATCAAGGCGCGGGGTGCGGATGGTCGGCGATCCGTAGCAGCCGAGATCGCCATAACCGAGGTCGTCGGTGAAGATGACGACGAGATTCGGGGAGCGTTCGGCGGCATGAATGGCATTGGGGCCGGTCGTGACCAAGCCCAGACACGCCACGAGGAGGGCTTTCAGCGGACGGTTCATGCGCCGGAGGCTAGCCCGCCGGGCGCAAGAACTCGACAAAAAAAGCCCCGCGGGTTTCGCCCG
>CAYXDZ010000087.1:0-11026 GCA_964463815.1 uncultured Verrucomicrobiota bacterium
CAGCAGCAAACTCCGGCTCCGCTTTAGGTGCCTCAAAGCCGAATTTGGAACTGTCGTCGAAGACGAAGTGAAGCGACTCGTGAACTTGCTTCGAGGCCATCTGATGAAAAGATTCATGGCGTTGGAACTTCGGTTGGTGTCATAGACAGTTAGGACAGTTGGCTTGCGCTGTCAACCGGATTTTATGCGCAAGGAAAGCGCAGCAAATGCGTCCCCCGGCTACAGGCCAGACTACCAGCATTGATCGCCCAACCGGCCAGCCCTGAGGAGCGCCGGTTTCCAGCACGGCGGATTTTCCGTCCCTTGAACTGGGGATGCCGGGCCGGAGGCTGGCGCTCCGGAGCAGTGTTCGAATGCGCCCAGAAAGAAGTTGCGGCGCGGTCACGGACTGCGAGGCTGGGCGTAACCAGCCGGCCAGCCGGCAACTCTATCCCGAACATGAAGTTCAATTCCCAGCGTTTCACCTCCCGGCGAAACACACCGTTCAATCGCTTCTCACGTTCCCTGCTCCTGGCCGGCGTGTTACTGACGCTGCCTTCAACGCTGCCCGTGAAGGCGGCCGAACCGGACGCCTCCCCTTCGTACGGCGAGCTGGCCACGCGCTTGTTATGCGGGCCGCTGGAGGAGATCGAACGCGGGCTGACGAATGTTACCAGTGCCACCCTGCCCCACGAGGCCCGCGAGCTGCGGAAGCTATTGGGGCGGTTCCGCAACAAGCTCGATTTGTTCGCGTTCGCCTATCCCGCCGGACCGGGTGACGATCTCTTTCTCAAACTCCGCGAGGACATCGACAAGGGCTACGAGCGGATGGGCGACTTCAAGGATCTCTTCGACGCGCAACGGATCGAGCTGGCGAAGTACGATCCGGAAAAGGACCGGTGGTCGGCCGGCATCCGGCCGGAGGCGGTCCGGTATGCCGATCCGCAGAAGCTGCAAAGCCGGCGGGACAAGGTGCTCAAGTGGCAGGAGAAGTTCATGGAGCCCGCGCGGCTCGCCCGTTATCGCGCCTACGTGTGCGCGCCGGACCCGGAGCAATTTCATGCGCGCCCGGCCAAGGATTTGTCCCGCTTCTTCTGGGGCAGCGAGGAGGGGTTGATGCCCCGCGCGGAACTGAGCGGTGTGGACAACTTCCGCTGGCTCGCGGCCGAAATGCTCGCCCGCGCGCACCGGGATCATCCGGCCGTGATGGAATTGCGCGATCTCGAAGGCGCCACGGCGGAGAAGTTTCATGACTTCCGGAAACGCGTCCGCGCCGTGGTGCGGATCGCGGAGGACATCGACATCGTGCCGGTGGGCAACCGGCGGGCGGGTGAGCTCCACAAGTTGATGGATGAGCTCGACGACTCGTTTGGCGATCTCAACGACAAAATCGTGGACCTCAGTCTGGCCGTCGAATCGGGCAACGCGGCCAAGGCCGGCAAACTGCGCGGGGAGATCGCCGCCGACTGGACCCGGTTGCGCCAGTGGCAGACCACGCAAAACATTGCCGCAGCCCTGAATGAATACGCCGGACTGCTGCGCTCGCTGATGGCTAGGACACCGTAAAGCCACCGGCCGCGCCTTCCGCATTGCGGCTCGACTTTGCCGGCGGCTTTCGGAAACTTTCCGCCCAGCAACACATGGCGCAGGTTTCCATCCAGAACGTCGTCAAATCCTTCCCCGGACCGAAGAAGCAGCTCGTCCACGCGGTGAAGGCGGTCTCGCTCGATATCGCCGACCGCGAGTTCCTCGTGCTCGTGGGGCCTTCCGGTTGTGGCAAAACGACCTTGCTGCGGATGATCGCGGGCCTGGAGGACATCGACGGCGGCACCATCAGCATCGCCGGCCGCGTGGTGAACCAGGTCGAGCCCAAGGATCGCGACATCGCGATGGTTTTTCAAAACTACGCGCTCTACCCGCACATGACCGCCTACGACAACATGGCGTTCGGGCTCAAGCTGCGGAAGGTGCCCAAGGAGGAAATCAAACAGCGCGTGCGCGATGCGGCCATCCTGCTCGGCATCGCGGAGTTGCTGGAGCGCTATCCCAAGGAACTTTCCGGCGGCCAACGCCAGCGCGTGGCGGTGGGGCGGGCGATCGTGCGCGATCCCAAGGTCTTTCTCTTCGACGAGCCGCTCTCGAATCTCGACGCCCAGGTCCGGCTCCAGGTCCGGGCCGAACTCGCGCGGCTGCACCAACGTCTGCAGGCCACGATGATCTACGTCACGCACGATCAGGCCGAGGCGATGACGCTGGGGGATCGCATCGCGGTGATGCGCGACGGCGTGCTGCAACAGGTCGATGCGCCGATGAAGATTTACGACCGGCCCGCGAACAAGTTCGTGGCCGGCTTCATCGGCGAGCCCCAGATGAACTTCATCCGCGGCACGCTGGTGCGGAAGGATGGCAGCCTGCGCTTCCTGGAGAACGATCCACAGGACCAGCCGGCGCTCGGCGGGCTGGCGCTGTCGCTGGACGCGGAGTTTTCCCGCCTGCTGGAGCCGAAGGTGAACCAACCCGTGTGGCTCGGTATCCGGCCGGAGCACTTGAAGGTGCAGGCAAACGGTGATCCCGCGCTGGGACGGCTGGGAGTTGAGTTCATCGAGCACTTGGGCGCGGAAAGCTGGGTGCATCTGAAGTCGAAGGTGCATGCGCTCACGCTGCGCTGCGATCCGGGCGAAGCACCGGCCGGCAAAGGCGACCTCGCTGTCGGCATTAACCCGGCGGGCCTTCGTTTCTTCGATGGGAAGACCGAGCAGGTGATCCCGCCGCACGCGTAATGCACCCACGCTCCGGCACTGATAAATCCGCGTGGCAACCGGCCACTGCCCCCACATGAAGCTGTCTGAACTGGGCTGGACGGATTTCTTCGCGGAAGCGTTTGCGGCGCACGCCGAATCCGGGCTCGAACCCGCGCGGGTCACGGTGGTCAACCGCGGCGCGTGTGTGGTCCATCTCCCCGACGCTGAAGTACCGGCCAAAGTCTCCGGTCGCTTCCGTCACGAGTCCGCCGGCCCCCAAGCTTTTCCCGCCGTGGGCGACTGGGTCGCGGTGCGTCGCACGAGCACTGATTCCCGGGTATTGATTCAACACGTGCTGCCGCGCCGGACCAAGTTCGCGCGCACCGTGGCCGGCCGCAGTGGCGAGCAGCAGATTCTCGCGGCCAACATCGACACCGTCTTCTTGCTCAGCTCGCTCAATCACGGCTTCAATCCCCGGCGCATCGAACGCTTCCTCACGCTGGCCTGGGACAGTGGCGCGCAGCCCGTGATCGTGTTGACGAAGTCCGATCTGTGCGCCAACTCCGCCGAACTGCTGCGCGAAGCGGAAGTTGCCGCGGCCGGCGCGCCCGTGCTGGCGATCAGTTGCGTGACCGGCCAGGGCTTGAAGTCCTTGCGCCCGCATCTGCGCGCGGGCCAGACCGCCGTGTTGCTCGGCGCTTCCGGCGTGGGCAAGTCCACGTTGATCAACCAGCTCACCGGCGAAGACTGGCAGGCCGTGCTGCCGGTGCGGGAATCGGACGCCAAGGGCCGTCATACCACGACGCGCCGGGAGCTCTTCATCCTGCCGTCGGGTGGTTTGCTCATCGACACGCCGGGCCTGCGCGAACTGCAACTCTGGGACGGCGCGGAAGGACTCGAAGAAACGTTTGGCGACATTGAAACCATCGCCGTGGGCTGCCGCTTCACCGACTGCCGGCACGAGAGCGAGCCCGATTGCGCCGTGCGGGCCGCCGTTGCGTCCGGCCGGCTTGATCCCGCACGGCTGGTCAATTTTCAGAAACTCCGGAAAGAAGTCGCGCAGTTCGGACGGCGTCACATCGCCCGGGTCAAGACCGAGACCCGCAGCCGCACCAAGTCCCTCAACAAACATGCTCCGTCGCCACCCAAGCCCCGGCGGTGAATTCCAGCGGACGAACTGTTCAATCCGCCGACAAGTTGGTAACTCCTTGCCCGTGCAACCACTCCCGACCCACGAAGAACATCAGAACCTCGGCGCGCAGTTCATGGAACTGAACGGCGCGGAGGTCGTCCGGCATTACGGCGATGTCGGTGCCGAGTTCGAGCACTTGAAGTCATCGGCCGCTGTGGTCGATCTCAGCTTCCGCACCCGGCTGGTGTTGATCGGTGCGGATCGCGCCCGCTTCCTCCACAGCCAATGCACGAATGACATCAACCGCCTGAAATCGGGCGAAGGTTGTTACACGGCATTCACCACGAACAAAGGGCGTCTGCTCGGCGACGCCCATGTCTTCGTGCTGGCCGACGAAATTCTGCTCGATGCCGAACCGGGCCAGGTGACGCCGATGACCGAGCGGCTGACGAAATTCATCGTCTCGGAGGAAGTTGAGATCGTGAACGCCTCGCCGCACTACGGTTTGCTGACCGTTCAGGGGCCGAAGGCGATGGAAGCGATGGCCGGACTCGAACTGGAGGTTCCCCTTCCCTCTCCGAGTCTCGCCAGCGTGAAGATCGAACACCCGGTCCTCGGCGAACTATACCTGTCGAATCACCCCCGGCTGCGAACCGCCGGTGCCGATCTGTTCGTGCCGGTGGCCTCGTTGGGTGCGGTGCTCGCCAAGTTGATCACGGCCGCGAAGTCGGTCGGCGGCGGCCTCGCCGGCTGGGAAGCCTTCGACCTCGCGCGCGTGGAGGCGGGCATCCCGCGCTTTGGCGTGGACATGGACGAGACCAACCTCGCGCCGGAGGCGAATCTCGAGACTCGGGCGATCAGCTACACCAAGGGCTGCTACGTCGGGCAGGAGATTTTGAACCGGCTGCGCACGTTCGCCGAGGTGAACAAACGGCTTTGCCGGCTCACGCTCCGGGGTGATCTAACGGTTTCGCCCGACCGTGGCGCAAAGCTCGTGAAGGACGGCAAGGAGATCGGTCACGTCACGAGCGCCGCCGGAATCCCCGGCGGTGCGATATGCGCCCTGGGCTACGTGCGGAAAGAGTGGCTGAACGCGGGTGAAGTATTCGCGCTGGCCGATGGCACCAGCGTGGAATCATCCGGCCCGGTGGTTTGAACCGCAGAGCGGATCGTGATCTGATCCGACGCGAAAAAATCCGGTTGAAATTCCCGCGCAAGGCGTCAAGTTGCCTGCCAATAAGGTTCCGTCCACAACTCACCATCATCGCCTGGAAATTATGAAAACCGCACTCACTTGTCTGCTTGCCTGCCTGACCATCTTGCCCCTGCGCGCCGCCGAGACGGAATGGACCGCGGACTTCAACACGGCCCTGCGCACGGCCAAGGCCGAAAAGAAAATGGTCCTGATGAACTTCACCGGCTCGGACTGGTGCGGCTGGTGCATCAAGCTCAAGAACGAGGTCTTCTCGAAACCCGAGTTCAAGGAATACGCGGCCAAGAATCTGGTGCTGGTGGAACTGGACTTCCCGAGGAATAAGAAGCAGAGCGCCGCCGAGAAAAAGAACAACCAGTCCCTGGCACAGCGTTACAAGGTCGGCGGCTTTCCCACCATCATCGTGCTCACCAGTGAGGGCAAACTGGCGGGCGAACTCGGCTACCAACCCGGCGGTCCGAAGGCCTTCATCGCCGCGCTCGACAAGCTGAAGAAGTAACGGTTTTCGCTTTTCTCCGACGACCCGCCCGGCAATCGTCACCGTGGCGGGTCTTGTTGCCGGCCTTCAAAAAGCGGTCCGCCGGCCTTGGGGTTCCCCGACGGTTTCCTCCCCTGAACGACGTGCGTGCGACCTCAAGATTTGTCGCCGGCGCGTACTGTGTTTATCATCGCCGCCGAGATGGAAACGATGAAAGAACTGCTCGAACGGACTTATTTTGGCAATTCCTTGGAAAACTGGCTCATCGCGGCCGCCGTGGCCACGGGGACCTGGCTGGCGCTGCTCACCGTGCGCCGGCTGGCGGGGGCGGGACTCAACAAATTTGCGGGGAAAGTTCCCGTGCTTGGCCGGGATCTCGTGGCGACGCTGATCCCGCGGACCCATACGCTCTTCCTCCTGTCGGTGGCCCTGCTCGCGGGTTCCGTGTCCCTGGAGCTGGGCGAGAAATCCGCAACCTTCCTCCGCCGCACGGTGGTGATCACCGGCCTGATCCAAATGGGGCTGTGGGCCCACTGCGCCATCGGGTTTTTTGTCCAGACCCTGCGCGAGAAGAAGGCGACGGCCGATCCGGCGGGTGTCACCACGGTCAGTGCGCTCGGGTTGTTCGGACGGATCGTGTTGTGGCTGCTGGTCTTCCTCTTGATCCTCTCCAACGTCGACGTGGAGATCGCGCCGCTGCTGGCGGGCATGGGCATCGGCGGCATCGCCATCGCCCTGGCCGTGCAGACCGTCCTCAAGGATCTGCTGGCCTCCCTCTCCATCGTGCTCGACAAGCCCTTTGTCATCGGCGACTTCCTGATCATCGGCGACCTGATGGGCGTGGTGGAGAACATCGGCCTCAAGACCACCCGCGTGCGCAGCCTCTCGGGCGAGCAACTGGTCTTCTCGAACAACGACCTGCTGGAAAGCCGCATCCGCAATTTCGGCCGCATGAAGGAGCGCCGCGCCGTCTTCACCATCGGCGTCACCTACCAGACGCCGCGCGAGAAACTCGCGCGCATCCCCGGCATGTTGAAGCAGGCTGTGGAGGCCCAGCCGCTCACGCGGTTCGACCGCGCGCACTTCAAGGAGTACGGCAACTTCTCCCTGAATTTTGAGACCGTGTTCTACATGAACGTGCCCAACATGAACACCTACCTGGACACCCAGCAGGCCGTGAATCTGCACCTGCACGAGCAGTTCGAGCGGGAGGGCATCGAATTCGCGTATCCCACCCAGACCCTCTTCCTTGTGCCGCCGAAGCCCGAGGGCAACCGGCCCGCCGTGCCCGCGCCCGGTGGGCAGGCATGAGGAGGTCACAGCCCCGCCCGCCAGCGCTGGTATTCCTCAATGATTTCCTCCCGCGGACATCGCGGCCGCCACACGGTCCGCACCCGGAGTTCGTAGGGTTTCAGCACGTCGTAAGGTGATATAATCCACTGAAAATCCCACGCGGGGTTCGTCGTACGTCGCTCGGGCGTGCCGCCACCACCCGACGGCGAATGCGCGAACCGCAGTCCCTCGGTGCGGTCGAACATTACAATCCAGATCAGGTCGCCGAAGTGGCCGTAGAAGAACGGCAGATCGAAGCGCAAGCGCGACAGGCTCTTGAAGAGCGCCGGCTGATCCGGGTTCTCAAACGTCAGTGCCAACCGGTCATTGCGATGACGCACCGTGCTCTGGTCGCCGTGCCATTGGGTGCAGAGCTGCGTCCAGGTCGCCGGTTGCCCCTCCAGGCCACCGAGGAAATACAGGCTCTTGTCGTCCGGCGCGTTGAGGTAACTGGCCCAGAACAACCCCAGCCAGCCGCGCGGAAACACGTGCTGATGCGCGATGGCCCGGAAACTCATGTCGAGGTAGTGCGGCGCGGTGAGCTTGAAGCGCGTACGACTCTCGACGCGAAACATCGGCGTCGGCGGCTGGTGCAGCTCGCACTCGGTGGCGGAGAGTTTCGCGAAGGTCATCGGCGCGGTGCGTGGCTCGAAGAAGTGCCGCGGATCGTCTTCCGTCTCGCCATTGAAGATGTGTTCGAGGTTCAGGCCCGCGTAGGCCGGCACGAAGAGATTTCGATCGGCGAGCCGGTGCTGGAGACTCCAGACCCCGTTGTAGCCGGCGCGATGCTCGCCGTCGGCCGAGTTGTCACCGATGACGGCGGTCAGGTCGCCGGCTTGAAAGGTGTCGTGTGGCATGGTTCAGAGAGCTTTTTGGCCCCGGATGAACGCATATTTGCGAGAACGAGGGAAGACGAAGCTTTGACCCGCCAGGTTCTGGTGAACCCATTTCCAAACTGAAGCGTCACCCGGTCTGAACCAGATCGGAAATCGGCGCTCCGCCCGTGCCTCACACCAGACTCGACGCCTGAACAAGGTTTGGTAGCTTGTCGTCATGTCACCCGTGAAGTCTTGCACCTCTGCCTTGCTGCTGGCCGGAATTTTTGCGGCCACAACTGTCGGTGCGGCGTCGATCGATTTCGTCCGCGACATCCGACCGATCCTTTCCGACAACTGTTTCAAGTGCCACGGGCCGGACGAAGAGACGCTCAAGGGCGGCCTGCGATTGGATTCGCACGCCGGTGCCACCGCCCCCGCGAAATCGGGCGATCCGGCCATCGTGGCGGGCCAACCGGACGCGAGCGAGTTGCTGCGGCGCGTCACCACGGCCGACACCGACGATGTGATGCCGCCCACCAAGACCGGCAAGCAGCTCACGGCGGAACAGATCGCCACGTTGCGGCAGTGGATCGCCGAGGGGGCGGAGTATGAAACGCACTGGGCTTTCCTGCCGCCCGTGCGCCCGGAGGTTCCGGACAAATCCAAGTTTAAAGTTCCAAGTTTAAAGTTCCAAATTCGCAATCCCATCGACGCATTTGTGCTGGAGAAGCTGGCGGCGGAAGACCTGCAACCCTCGCCCGAGGCCGACAAGACGACGCTCCTGCGCCGGTTGCACCTCGATTTGATCGGCCTGCCGCCGACGGTCGCGGAAGTCGATGCCTTCCTCGCGGACCCTTCGCCCGACGCTTACGAACAGGCGGTCGAGCGGCTGTTGGCCTCGCCGCACTTCGGCGAACGCTGGGCGCGCGTCTGGCTGGATGCGGCGCGTTACGCGGACTCGGACGGCTTCGAGAAGGACAAGCCGCGCGACGTGTGGTTTTACCGCGACTACGTGATCAACGCCTTCAACCAGGACAAGCCCTACGACCAGTTCATCATCGAGCAGATCGCCGGCGACCTGTTGGCCGCGAAGAACCCGGAACCGGAAGCCCGCAAGCAGGAGTTGCTCGTCGCCACCGGGTTCTTGCGAAACTCGATGGTCAACGAGGAAGGCGGCGTGCATCCCGAGCAGTTCCGCATGGAGGCGATGTTCGACCGCATGGACGCCATCGGCAAGGGCATCCTCGGGCTGACCATCCAGTGCGCGCAGTGTCACACGCACAAGTACGACCCGATCACGCACGAGGAGTATTACCGGATGTTCGCCTTCATCAACGACAGCGCCGAGGGCAGCCGGCCGGTGTGGACGCCGGACCAGTTGATGCGCCGGGCGGACATCTTCGAGCAGGTCACCGCCATTGAAAACGACTTGAAGCATCGCACGCCGGACTGGGAGACGAAGCTGGCGGCGTGGGAAGACGAAGTACGGCGCGCGCAGCCGAACTGGGCTCCGGTCACGCTCGGCAACGCGGGCGACAACGCCCAGCGCTATTACTACCGGCCCGATGGGTCGATGGTCGCCTCGGGCTACGCGCCCACGCGCTGGACGGGTGTTTATACCAACACGGTTGACACGCCGGAGATTCGCGCGTTCCGCCTGGAATTGATGACCGATCCCAACCTGCCGTCCGGCGGCCCCGGCCGGTCGCTCGAAGGCTTGATGGCGCTGACCGAGTTCCGCGTCGAGGTGCAGGACGCGCAGAATCCCACGAACAAAAACTGGGTGAAGTTCAAGCAGGCGCTGGCCGATTTCAGCAATGCCGAGCAGCCGATTCCACCGGTCTTGCAGGCCGGCTTCAAGGAACCGCGGATCACCGGGCCGGTCGAGTGGGCCATCGACGGCAAGGACGAAACCGCCTGGGGCATCGACGCCGGCCCCGCGTTGCGCAACCAGGATCGTACGGCCATTTTCATCGCCGAAACGAACGTCGCCTTTCCCAACGGCACGAAGCTGACCTTCCACCTGCGCCAGAACCACGGCGGACCCAACAGCGACCAAAATCAAAATCTCAACCTCGGCCGCTTCCGGCTCTCCCTCGCCGATCAGGCGCCGGAGGACGTGACGCCGTTGCCGCGCAACATTCGGGGGATTCTTGAAACCCCGCGCGGGGAACGCAGCCGCGCGCAACACGCGGCGCTGTTCTCGTTCTGGCGCGGGCGAGTGCCGGAGTGGCGGAGCGCCAACGAGCAGATCGCCGCGCTGTGGAAGTCGCATCCCGAGGGCACCACGCAACTCGTGCTGACGCGAATGGCGGAGCAGCCGCGCACGACGCACTTGTTGCAACGCGGCGACATGCTGAAGCCGGCCGATCCGGTGAAGCCCGGAGTTCCGGCCGTATTGAACCCATTGCCGGAAGCGGCGCAACCGGATCGCCTCACGTTCGCAAAATGGCTCGTCGAACGCGATGCTCCGACGACGGCGCGCTCGCTGGTGAACCGGCTCTGGCAGTCCTACTTCGGCACCGGGCTGGTCGAGACGAGCGAGGATCTCGGCACGCAATCGCCGCCGCCGTCGCACCCCGAACTGCTGGACTGGCTGGCCGTCGAGTTGATGGAACCAGGGTTCAAGGATTCAGGAGCGGGAAGTCAGGAGTCAGAAGTGCGGGCGTGGTCGCTCAAGCATCTGCATCGGCTGATTGTCACGTCCTCGACCTACCGGCAGTCGTCCCGTGTGACGGAGGATCTTTACGAGCGTGATCCATACAACCGGTTGCTCGCGCGCGGGCCGCGGTTCCGGGTCGAGGCCGAGATTGTGCGTGACATCGCCCTGGCCGCGAGCGGGTTGCTGCACGATGAAGTGGGCGGGCCGAGTGTATTCCCGCCGGCACCGCGCTTTCTGTTTGATCCGCCGGCCAGCTACGGACCCAAGCTGTGGGATGTGACAACGGGAGATGAGCGGCATCGGCGTGCGCTCTACACCTTCCGTTACCGCTCGATCCCCTACCCGGCCTTGCAGGTGTTTGATGCGCCGACCGGTGACTTTTCCTGTGTGCGCCGTACCCGCTCGAACACCCCGCTCCAGGCGCTCACCGGCCTGAACGAAACGCTGTTCATGGAAAGTGCGCAGGCGCTGGCGAGAGCCGTGGTCGCCGCGAAGAGCACGGATGAAGAGCGAATCGAAAATGCTTTCCGCCGGGTGCTCGCGCGCAAACCAACCAAGGAGGAGAAGACCGAATTGCTCAAGCTCCTCGCTGAGCAAAGCGGGCACATCGCCGAAGGGTGGGTGGATACCAAGGCGCTGGCCGGCACGGCGGTCAACGATCTGCCCGCGAA
>CAYXDZ010000088.1:0-11008 GCA_964463815.1 uncultured Verrucomicrobiota bacterium
CCGCGACAACAACCGCGTCGGAAACTGGCTCGCCGGCTCGCCCACCACCCAGACCAATTAGGAGGAAGTATTAATCTTAACCCGCACCTGGCGGTACCAACAGAGCGGCAACGCGCCGGCTGCCGACTGGTCACAGCCGGGTTTCAACGACGCTGGCTGGCCGCAGGGCGCGGGGCTGCTCTATGTGGAACCTTCCGCGTTGCCCGCACCCAAGAGCACGCCCTTGACCCTGGGTCCGGCGGCCTATCAGTTCCGCACGACGTTCAACAACCCCTTCCCCTCCGGCGCCAATGTCCAGTTGGCACTGTCGCTCATCATCGATGATGGCGCGGTGGTTTACTTGAATGGCACGGAAATCCAGCGCCTGGGCCTGCCCGGCGGGGCCATCGATCACACGACCTTCGCCAACCGCGTGGTGGACAACGCGGTGATCGAGGGGCCGTTCCTCCTTGGCGGCGACGCCCTCGTGCCGGGCGCGAACACGCTGGCCGTGCAGGTGCATCAGGTGAACGGCACCAGCACCGACGTGGTGTTCGGTCTTGCGCTGACGTTGCGGGAAACTTCCGCCGGACCGTATTCGCCCGGCGCGCCGAGCTTCGGTGCCTTGAGTCTTCCAGCGTTTCCGCCGGTCTGGATCAATGAAGTGCAACCGCACAACGTCAGCGGCGCGACCGATCGCTTCGGTGAACGCGAACCGTGGCTCGAATTGTATAACGCAGGTGCCGTCACCGTGGACCTGACGGGACTGTTCCTCTCCGACGATTACGCCAGCCTGACCAAATGGGCCTTCCCCACGGGAGCTTCCATCGCGCCCGGCGAATGGAAGGTGGTCTGGCTCGACGGCGAACCGGGGGAGACGGGCGCGGGCGAATATCACACGAGCTTCCGCCTTGGCACCAACCCATCCGGCGGCGTGGCGTTGACGCGCTTGGTGGCCGGCCAGGCGGTGGTCATTGATTATCTGGATTACCTCAACGTGCCGGCGGATCGCGCCTACGGACTCTTCCCGGACGGCGCGCAATACCAAGGCACGGGCCTCCATTTCGCCACCCCGGGAGCGGCCAACAACAACACCTTCCCGCTCGCCAGCGTGGTCATCAACGAATGGATGGCGGACAACTCCAAGACCATCACCAACCCCATCGGCGGGGGCTACTCGGACTGGTTCGAGCTGTATAATACCGGAACTTCCACCGTGGACCTTTCCGGGTTCTTCCTGACCGACAACCTCGCTGATCCGGACAAATGGCAGATCCCGGCCGGAACCACCATCGAGCCCGGCGGCTTCCTCCTTGTGTGGGCGGACAACCAGGTCGGGCACCTGGGCGTCAACCCGTTGCACGCGGAGTTCGCGTTGAGCCGTACAGGCGAGGCCCTCGGTCTGTTCGCACCCGATCTCAGCGTAGTGGACACGCTCACCTTCGGACCGCAGATCACCGACCTGTCCCAGGGCCGGTTCACGGATGGTGGTCCGGCCCCGTACCTGTTCCTTACCACGCCCACGCCGGGCACGCCGAACATCTACAACCCACCCGCCATGCTGCCCGGCAGCGTGGACCGCCTGCCGGATGGCTCGACCTCCCTGGAATGGGCGGCCGAGGCCGGCCGCACCTACCGCGTGCTCTACAAGAACACGTTGAACGACCCGACCTGGCAACCGCTGGGACAGGTCACGGTGCCGGGCACGGTCGGCAGCGTTATCGACCCGACCACGCCCGACGCGCCCACGCGGTTCTATCTGCTGGAACTCGTGCCGTAACTGGCAACTGACTTATGCGAGCTGAGTGGCCGGCGTTTCGTGAAGCCAGGGTGCGGGCCTCCGCTTGTCTGAAAGCCAAACCACCTGTATGGGTCACGCGTGGCCATCACTCCCATCATTGTCTGGTTTCGCCAAGACTTGCGGCTCGCGGATAATCCGGCGCTCCACGCAGCGGTGAATCGCGGCGCGCCCGTGTTGCCGGTGTTCATCTGGTCGCTGGACGAGGAGGGCGAATGGACCCCAGGCGGCGCCTCCCGCTGGTGGTTGCACCATTCGTTGACGGCGCTTGATGCCTCCCTGCGCCCGTTCGGCTCGAGATTGCTCCTGCGCGAGGGAAACTCGCTGGACCAACTCCACCAACTGATCAAGACGACCAGGGCAAAAGCCGTCTTCTGGAACCGCCGTTACGAACCGGCGATCATCAAGCGCGACACCCAGATCAAATCCGCGCTCACCGGCGAGGGCATCGAAGTGGAGAGTTTCAACGCCGCCCTGCTGCACGAACCGTGGACCGTTCAAAACAAGGCGGGCAAAGCGTTTCAAGTCTTCACGCCCTTCTGGAAAACCTGCCTGACCAGGAGTGAACCCGCGAAACCACTCCCCGTGCCCGCGCACTTGCCGGGGCTTGCCAACTGGCCGGACTCGGCGCCGCTGGCCGCGTTGAACCTGCTTCCGCGAATCGACTGGGCGGGTGGCATACGCGAGACCTGGCATCCGGGCGAAGCGGGCGCACACGAAAACCTCCGGCGATTTGTGCAGGCGTCCTTCGTCAGCTACACGGCGGTGCGCAACCGCCCGGATCAACCCGGCACTTCGCGGCTCTCGCCGCACCTGCACTTCGGGGAAATCTCACCCCGGCAAGTCTGGGCGGCCGTCAAATCAACGGCCGCCAATGAACCACCCTTGGCGGCATCAAGCGGCGGCAAAAGCTGGCGCGACTCGCAATTCATAGCGGAGATCGGCTGGCGGGAGTTTGCGCATCACCTGCTCTTTCACTTTCCACACACGACCCGCGAGCCGCTGCGCCCGGAGTTCGCGAAGTTTCCCTGGCGCGAAGACGCGGCCCTGCTCCGCGCCTGGCAACGCGGCGAGACCGGTTACCCGTTCGTGGATGCCGGCCTGCGCGAGTTATGGACGACCGGCTGGATGCACAACCGGGTGCGGATGGTCGTCGGCTCGTTTCTGGTCAAAGACCTTTTGCTCGACTGGCGGGCCGGCGCGGCGTGGTTTTGGGACACACTGGTCGATGCCGACCTCGCCAGCAACACGCTCGGCTGGCAGTGGGTGTCGGGTTGCGGTGCCGATGCCGCGCCCTACTTCCGCGTGTTCAATCCCGTTGGGCAGGGCGAAAGGTTTGATCCCGCTGGCGACTACGTCCGGCACTGGATTCCCGAACTGGCGAAGCTGCCCGCGGAATGGATTCACCAGCCATTCGCCGCGCCCGCCCCGGTTCTTGCGGCTGCGGGCGTCCATCTTGGAACAACCTACCCCGAACCGATTGTGAATCATGCCATCGCGCGGAATGTCGCGTTGGAGGCGTACTCGAAACTGAAGGGGTAAAACCCGGGCGGGTTCCGGTACCACCGGCAATTGTTGCTTCCACCGGGAGACAGTCATAAATAGCATTACGTGGTTCATGCGAACACGAGCACTCAACTGGACTTCGGGCGGCTTCCTTGGGCCGCGCATTCCGCCGGGCGCAAGCCTCGCCCTTGCACTTATGTTTTGCCCTGCCTTTCCCGCCCCGGCGGAAACGGGTGACAAATTCCCACGGGACATCGCGGCTGGCGTGGTTCAGCTCGCCGAACTGCCCAAAAAGGGTTTGCCCGAAAGCTCCGGCCTCGTCGTCAGCCGCCAGTTTCCCGGTGTGCTGTGGACCCACAATGACGGCAAGGACCGGCGGCTGTTTGCCCTCAACCGGTCCGCTGAACTGCTCGCGGAGTTTGAAGTGCGCGGGGTGTTCATCTGGGATTGGGAGGACCTCGCGCTGGATGACGCCAACCGCTTGTACGTCGCAGACACTGGCAACAATGCCTTGATTCGTCCCACCTTGAGTGTCCACCGCGTTCACGAACCTGACCCGGCACAGTCCGGCGGCGGGCTTGCCGTGGAACGCAGTTGGGTGCTGCGTTTCCCCGGCAAAGGCTTCGATGCCGAGGCGCTGGTGATCTGGCAGAACCACGGTTACCTGATCGAGAAACCCGGCAGTCGCAAAAAGGCGGGCCTGTATCGCTGGTCACTCGCCGAGGGTCCGATGGTGACGCTGAAACTGCTGGGCCAGCTCGAGGTAAAATCGCGCGTCACCGGTGCCGACCTGTCCCCCGACGGCAACCGGCTCGCCCTGGTTTCCGTGGACGGTGCCTGGCTGATCGAGTGTGTCGGCGGACCGGCCCAGGCGCTAAAGCAGAAACCGTTTCACGTGCCCTTCAAGCTCGGCCAGATCGAGGGCTGCGCCTTTGATCACGATGGCCTGCTGGTGAGTTCTGAGAAGCGCGAACTCTTTCTCTTCCAGGCCGCTCCGTTTGTCCTGTCGCGGGACGAATGAAGTGGAAACTCCCGTGTCACCCACCATGCCCGCACCCCAACCACTGCCTGATCGCTCCCGCCCGGCGATGTTCATCACCGGCGGCAGCCGTGGCCTGGGTCGCGAACTCGTCCGGCACTTTGCCGGCCGCTACAACGTGATCTTTGGCTGGCAGCGCGCGACTGCGGACGCCCACGCGCTCGCGGACGAAATCGCGACGCGCGGCGACTGGGCGCTCCCGCTGCAACTGGATGTGCGCGTTCCGGAACAACTCAACCTCGCCGCGCAAAGGGTGACCGAAGCGGCCGGGCCCTGTCAGACGCTCCTTCACACCACCGGCACGTTCAGTATGAAGCGTCTTTCGGAAATGGACGCCGCCACCTGGCGTGACGAACTCGACACCACCGTCAACGCGGGCTTTTTCGCGTGGCGGGCTTTTGCGGACCAGCTCCAAAGGCAGCCGCGCTCGCGGGTGATCTTCATCGGCGACTCGGCTGCCGAACAACTTCGTGCCCGCCGGGAATCCACGGCGTATTACGTCGGCAAGCATGGGCTCGTGCTGCTGGCCCGCACCATCGCCAGCGAGCACCAGCAAACCGGCCTCACCTGCAACGTGGTGTCACCGGGCGTCCTGCCCAACAGCATCGACCTCGACCAACCCGGCATGAGCACCAACGTCCAGTTCAGCGAACTGGCCGGCGTGATCGACTTCCTGTTGAGCTCCGCCGCCGACGCGGTAAGCGGCTCCCACCTCATCGCCAGCCGCGGGTGGAATGTTTGAAGCCCCGGCCCCAAACCAGGAGGATTCCAACCCGAAGGTCAGCGAACGCCCTCCGGTCTTTCGCTGACCGTGACCCGCTACAATCGTCCAAATGAACGATCTGCTTGTTCTAGGCACCGCCGGTTTCGCCTGACAATCTGCCGCTCATTCATGCTTCGCTTTGCCATTTTCGGGACCGGCTTCTGGGCTCGGTATCAACTCGCCGCGTGGCGGGAACTGCCGGGCGTCCAGTGCGTGGCGCTGTTCAACCGGACGCGCGCCAAGGCGGCCGCACTGGCGGAGGAATTCGGCGGGCCGGCGGTGTACGATGACGTGGAGGAACTGTTGCGCGGCGAGCGACTGGACTTCATCGACATCATCACCGACGTGGGCACGCACGAGCGGTTTGTGAATCTGGCCGCCCAGCATGGCCTGCCGGTGATCTGCCAGAAACCGCTCGCGCCCGACCTCGCTACGGCGCGACGCATGGTCGCCACCTGTCGGCAGGCGGGGGTGCCGCTGTACGTCCACGAGAACTGGCGCTGGCAGGCGCCCATCCGCGCGTTCAAGGGGGTTTTGAACAGCGGCAAGCTCGGCCGGCTCGTCCGTGGGCGCATTGATTACGCCCACAGTTTCCCGGTGTTTGACAATCAGCCATTCCTCAAGACGCTCGAACAGTTCATCCTTACCGACATCGGCACGCACATCCTCGACGTGGCGCGCTACCTCTGGGGCGAGGCCACGGAGTTGTACTGCCAGACCCGCCGGATGCACGCGGACATCCGGGGCGAAGACGTCGCCACGGTGATGCTGCGCATGGCGGACGACGTGACCGTGACGGCGAACATGAGCTACGCGAGCCGGTGGGAGTTCGATCGTTTCCCCGAGACGCTGATTTATGTCGAGGGGTGCGATGGCGGCGCGAGCCTCGGACTGGACGGGGTGTTGCGCGTGTTCACGCGGACCGGCGTGGAGGAGTTTCGAATTCAGCCGAAGCATTATCCCTGGGCGGACCCGGCCTACGCGTTGATTCATGCGAGCATCGTGGATTGTCACCGCAACCTGCTGGGCGCGCTGTGCGGCGAAGCGCCCGCCGAAACCACCGGCGAGGACAATTTGAAGACGTTGGAACTGGTCTTCGCAGCGTACAACTCGGCGGCGGAAGGACGCGTCATCAACCTGAAATGAAGCCGGAAAACACACCTTGGAGGAAGGAGCGCGCGGAGCGGTGAACAAGTCCTGGCTTCATGTCATCCTTCCGCGTCCTCCTTTGCGGTAAAAAAGATACCCCATGCCCACTGATTCCATCATCGCCCGTTACCGTGTCGAAACCT
This sequence comes from uncultured Verrucomicrobiota bacterium, assembly GCA_964463815.1. GTDB lineage: Bacteria > Verrucomicrobiota > Verrucomicrobiia > Limisphaerales > RI-55 > RI-55. Next base: position 6,378 of record CAYXDZ010000088.1, read on the forward strand.
GCCTCCCGCTGGAGCAGGTCGCCGAAACGATTGCCGGCGAACAGTCGTCCGGCACTTTCCTGCCCGTCCCCGGCGAGACGGAGGAGCTCAAGGCCCGCTCGCGTGCGAAGGTGCTCAGGATCGAGGCGCTCGACGCTACCGATTCCCCTGCCCTGCCCGGCGGTCGCAAACCAAAGGCGGCGCTCAAGTTTCAGCGCGCGGAGATCACGCTGGAGTTCCCACTCGCCAATCTCGGCGCGAATCTGCCCACCCTGATCGCCACCGTTTGCGGGAACCTCTATGAACTCTCCGATCACAGCGGCTGCAAACTGCTCGACCTCGAACTGCCGCCCGCGTTCGGCGAGAAGTATCCGGGGCCTCAGTTCAGCGTCGCGGGAACGCGGAAGCTGGCCGGCGTTTACGACCGGCCGATCATCGGCACAATCGTGAAGCCCAGCGTCGGATTCACGCCTGACCAGACGGGCGATCTTGTCCGCGAACTCGGCGAGGCGGGCATCGACTTCATCAAGGACGACGAACTGCAGGCGGATGGACCCCATTGCCCGTTGAAAGAGCGCGTCGCCGCCGTGATGCGGGTGATCAACGACCTCGCCGATCGCACCGGCAAGAAAATCATGTTTGCCTTCAACATCACGGACGACCTCGACGCGATGTTCCGGCACCACGACACCGTCCGCGCCGCCGGTGGCACCTGCGTGATGGTGAGCCTGCACTCGATCGGCCTGCCGGCGTTGTTGGAACTGCGCCGTCGGTGCGCGCTGCCGATCCATGGCCATCGCAACGGCTGGGGGATGTATTGCCGGCATCCACTGCTGGGCGTCGAGTATGCCGCGTGGCAGAAGCTCTGGCGGCTGGCGGGCGTCGATCACCTCCACGTCAACGGCCTGCAAAACAAGTTTTGGGAACCGGACGATTCCGTCGTGCGCAGCATTGCGGCCTGCCGGACGCCGATGTTCCACCCGGACGACACCGCGATGCCGGTGGTCAGTTCCGGTCAATGGGGCGGTCAGGCACCGGAGACATATCGCCTTACCGGCACTACTGATCTCATGTATGTCGCCGGCGGCGGCATCATGGCGCACCCGCTGGGGCCGGCGGCGGGTCTGCGCGGATTACAGCAGGCGTGGGAGGCGGCGGTGCGGGGCATCGACCTGAACACTTACGCGACGACCCACCCGGAATTGCAGCAAACGATCGCCAAGTTCGGAAAAAGCAGATGATGTTCTTTGCCTCTTGTTCCTGGTTCCTTGCCGAAGCCGGCGAACGGCAACAGCCATGAACAACAAAACATGAACCCACAACTTCTCCTTGCCTACTACGGCGACGACTTCACCGGCTCGACCGACGTAATGGAGGCGTTGTCGCAGGCGGGCCTGCGCACGGTGCTTTTCCTCAAGCCGCCCACGCCGGAGCAACTGGCTAAGTTTCCGGGCCTGCGCGCGTTCGGCATCGCCGGCGGCTCGCGGACGATGTCCCCGGAGGAGATGGAGCGGGAACTGCCGCCGGCGTTCGAGGCGTTGAGGGCCAGCGGCGCGCCGATCATTCATTACAAGCTATGCTCAACGTTCGATTCGTCGGCGAAGATCGGATCCATCGGCCGGGCGATCGAGATCGGGCGGCGCAGCTTCGGCGAACGACCGACGCCGCTCGTGGTGGGCGCGCCGGTGCTGGGGCGTTACGTGGTGTTCGGTAACCTCTTCGCCCGCTCCGGCCTCGACACCGAGCCGTTCCGCCTCGACCGGCATCCGACCATGAGCCGGCATCCCGTCACACCGATGCAGGAGGCGGACATTCGGTTGCTCCTCGCGGAGCAGACGAAGCTGCCGGTGGAACTGGTGGATGTTTTGAAGCTGGACGCGGTCCGGGGTCCGCAGTCTGCGATCCGGGGTTCAGATCCCGCGCCGGTCGTGTTGTTTGACACGTTGCGGAACGAACATCTGCCGGTGATCGGCCGTGAGATCGAGCGATTGGCGGGGGCCGGACAACTGTTTGTCGCGGGATCGAGCGGTGTGGAATATGCACTGGTTGAGCATTGGAGAGCCAACGGCGCGATCAATACCGCGGAGGCCGAAGGACGCGGAGGATCTTCGTTTAAGCAGCCTCCTCGCGCTCCTTCCTCCGCGGTGCAACAGCTCCTCGCCGTCTCCGGCAGTTGCTCACCAGTGACGGACCGGCAGATTGCGCGGGCGGTGGAACAGGGCTTCGTTGAAATGCCGCTACACGCAAAGCATCTGGTCAAGGACGGTTACCTGACTCTGGCGAAAATAGCTGTCACCCTGCAAATCGGGCAGGCGCTTGCTTCGGGCAAGGGCATCATCCTGCATACCAGCCGCGGTCCACAGGATGCGCGCATTCTGCGGGGCAAAAAGACCCTGTCCAACGTCTCCACAAAGCTCGGCCAGGCTCTGGCGGGTGTGTTGGAAGACCTGCTGACGGTGACCAACCTCCGCCGCGCCGTCGTCTGCGGTGGCGACACCTCGATGCACGTCGCCCGCGCGCTGGGCATCGAGGCGCTCGAATACCTCGGCCCGATGGCCCCGGGATCGCCCCTGTGCAAGGTCCACGCCCCCGGCCGCTTCGCCGATGGCTGCGAATTCGTTTTCAAAGGCGGCCAGGTCGGTCGCGACAACTTCTTCCTCGACGTCCTCAACGGCGATCCGGCCACGGCCTGAACCATTTCTCACCTCCCACTGACTACTGATTACTGATTACTCACTACTGAAATGACCACCCTCGCCCTTCTCGGTGCCGGCGGCAAAATGGGCTGCCGTGTCACCGATCATCTTAAGGACCACCCCGACTACCGGATGCTGTACGTCGAAACGGGGCAACGCGGCCTCGCCGGCCTTGCCGAACGCGGCGTCACGACCACGCCGCGTGATGAAGCCTTGCGCGTCGCCGATGCTGTGATCCTCGCGCTGCCCGACCGCGTGCTGGGCAAGGTCGCGGGGGAGATCGTGCCGTTGCTGCGCCCCGGCTGCCTCGTCATCACGCTCGATCCAGCGGCGGCCCACGCCGACGAACTGCCGCCCCGGCCGGACATCAGCTACTTCGTTGCGCATCCGTGCCATCCGAACGTGTTCGATCACTTCGACACCCAGGCGGAGCGCGAAGACTTCTTCGGTGGCACCCACGCGCGGCAGGCAATTGTTTGCGCCTTGATGCAGGGGCCGGAGGAGCACTACGTGCTGGGCGAGAAGATCGCCCGCGACTTCTACGCACCCGTCACGCGCGCGCACCGCATCACCGTCGAACAGATGGCCATCCTTGAGCCGACGATGGCCGAGACCTGCGGCATCGCGCTGGTGATGGCCTTGCGGGAGGCGCTGGAGGAAACCGTACGCCGCGGCGTGCCGCGGGCGGCGGCGGAGGATTTCATGTTCGGCCACATCAAGGTCGAGCTCGGCATCGGTTTCGGCCGGGCGGCGTTTCCATTTTCCGACGGCGCGAAGTTGATCGCCGAATACGGCCGGCGCGAGCTGTTGAAGCCGGATTGGAAACAATTGTTCGCGCCGGAAAGCGTGAAGGCCCAGGTCAAGATGATCGTCGAGGGCAAACTGCCGGAGGCGGGTTGACCGTATGCGCGCCCACTGCCAACCGCCGGAGCCCGGACCGACGGGGCGTTGCTTGAGCCAGATGCTTTGCACCCGGCCGGGAGCTCGCGCATTCCCGACAAAAAACCCGGAACAAAGAACCATTTTCCTCCTCCCCCAAACCTGCTAACTCTTCACCCAACTCATGAAACGATCCCTTCTTTACACCTGCGTGCTCGCCGTCGGCCTGGCGTTGACCGGCTGCAAACCGGCTGACACAACCACCGGCGCAAGCGGTGGCAAGCGGCTCACCGTCGGCGTCGCCTTTGAGACTTTGCAAACCGAGTACTGGGTCGCCGGCTTCGAGGCCATCAAGGCCGAGTTGAAGCAGCGCGACATCCAGGTGCTCGAGGCCATCGCCGACAGCGACTCCAACCGGCAGCTCGAGCAGATCAAGAGCTTCGTCACGCGCAAGGTGGACGGCATCATCATGGTGCCCAAGGACGCCAAGACCAGCGTGCCCGCGATCAAGGCCGCCAACGACGCCAGCATCCCGATCGTGCTGTTCAACCGCATCGCCGATCCGGGCGCCGCGAAGTTCGTCGGCGTGCAGGCGGACAACCTCCAGCTCGCGCGGGAGACGGTCGAGTTCATGGTGAGCGAAGCACGCAAGACCGGTCGCAAGCACAAGGCGATGATTGTGATGGGCGATCTCGGCGATTTGAACGCCATCGGCCGGCGCGACGGCTTCGACGCGGCGATCAAGGGCCACGAGGACATCATCGAGGTCGTGGCGCGCGTGCCCTCCGAGTGGAATCAGGAGAAGGCGCAGGCCGGCGTGGTCAATGCGCTCCAGGCGAATCCCGATATCAGCTTCCTCTTCACGTCGTCGGATTTTCTCTTCCCGTCGATCGTCACCGCCCTCAAGCAGGCCGGCAAGTATCACAAGATTGGCGAACCGGGCCACGTGATCCTCGGCGGTTTCGACGGTGACGCGACCGCGTGGCAGATGATGGTGGATGGTTACCTCGACGCGACCGGCGTGCAGGACGTCTATTTCGAGGCCGAGGCCAGCGTGCAGGCGATCCTCGACCTGCT
>CAYXDZ010000089.1:0-10720 GCA_964463815.1 uncultured Verrucomicrobiota bacterium
GGCACCACCATCGAGGCGCAGATTCCACTGGGGCGGGCCGCGTCAGCGGGGGGGGACTAATTTAGCGGGCGAGAAATAAACCTTGAACTATTACACCATGAAAACAATCACCTTACTGCTGGCGGAAGACCATACGATCGTGCGCGAGGGCCTGCGCCAGATGTTGGAATTGGAGCCGGACTTCAAGATCGTCGGTGAAGCCGGGGATGGCCGCCAGGCGGTGGCCCAGATCAAAAAGTTGTGCCCCGACGTGGTCTTGATGGACATCGCCATGCCGCGCCTCAACGGCCTGGAAGCCACCCGGCAGATTCTCAAAACCATTCCCACCACCCGGGTGCTGATCCTCTCCGCGCACCACGATGACGATTACGTGAAGAGCGCCACCGAGGCCGGGGCCGCGGGCTTCCTGCTCAAACAGGCTTCCGCTCATGAGTTGTGCGCCGCCATCCGCGAAGTCCGGGCGGGCCGGACCTATTTCAGCCCCTTGGTTTCACGGCGATTGAGCCGGCTGAAAGCCCCGCCCGGCCGTTCCGGAAAAAGCGCCGGGGCGGCGGCGCCATTGACCTCCCGCGAAATGGAAGTGCTCCAGTTGATCGCCGAGGGCAAGGCCAACAAGGAAACGGCGGCCGAACTCGGCATCAGCCTCAAGACCGTCGAGAAACACCGCGCGCATCTCATGTCCAAGCTCGACATTCACGATACCGCCGGCCTCACCCGCCACGCCATCACCACGGGTGTCATCGAGAGCAGTGTGCAGGTGACCATCACGTAGCGGAGGGAGCAGCTCTGGTAAGCAGTAAGCAGTAAGCGGTGCTCCCTGCCACTGACCACTGCTTACTGGCTGGCCCCAGTTCACTCGCCTTCAGATGGGGTAAACACCCCATCGCGGGCCAGCTCGGGTCGTGCTCAGTCTCGCTCTCGTGAAGCGGATCATTGTTCCAAGCTGGAAGCTTTCGCCCCGTGAAAGCTGGATGATATCAACCCATCAAACCGGGTCCACTTCCATCTTACCGGCCCGCGCAGCGGCGGTGTTCCGCCGTCTCGAACTTCTGCGGCGGACCAGCCTCCAACGGGTCAATCGGCATATTTCCGCCCTGCGGCCCCCACCCACCAGGGGGCCTTGGGCGAAAATGAATCCTGCGCCCGTCAGCCGGCGGGCGCAGGTTCATCGCGTGTTCATTCAGGCTTGGGGGCAGCCACCCATCGCCACATTCATGGTTCGCCCGGCAACTCCTCCGGAAGCCGGACGCGATAATCCGGCAGGTTGACCCGGCCCGCAACTTGACCAAGCTGCGCGCCCCATGCGGACCGGTCCTCAGTCCGCCTGCCCGATAAGCCGGAAGAACCGGCGGGCACGCTGGTAGGTGCTCGGATCGATGAACTTCAGCAATCCATGCTCATCCACCGTGGCCAGGCCCAGATCATCCCAGACCGGTTGCGCCAGATCGTCGGCCGCTTCAACCCGGAAAGTCCGGCCGGGAAAACCCGCGAGATGCACGACCGCGTCATTGGAACCCGCCCCGGCCAGTTCAGGATCAATGGCGGACAGAAGGTCGATGGCCATCATTTTGTCCACGAGCACCTTGAGCGTCACCCGGCCGGCGGCCAGCCCGCCGCGCGCATCCACGAGCACGTAATCGAAGGAATCCACACCGGCGAAATCCGCAGGTGGCGTGTAGGTCAGCTCCCCACCCACCAGGACCAGCAATCCACCCGCCTCCGTGACTTCCGGCACCGCGTGCAGCGAGAATTCATCACTGTCCGGATCACCGTCGTTCGCCAGCAACCGCTCCATAAGGGTGACGACCGGAGCGTTGACCAGCGTGACGATGGTGTCAGGGCCCGTCTCCGGACGACGGTTGATCGCCACCGGCAGTTCCACCATGTCGCTCACCCCGCCTTCACCATCGGTCAGTTGCAAGCTCAAGGCGCGCGTTGCGAGTTCAACTCCGTTCGTGGTCGCAAACGCCAGGCGCCGCAACAGCGCCTGAGCGATCGCCGGAGTCGCCTGTTGATTGAAGGTGACCTGCAACGGCAGGCCGCGGTCGAAACCGCCGGTGAACGTGCCGATCGCCACGCTGTTCAACAAAAGGGCGTTGTCCTGCAAAGTCAGCCCCCCGGGGGTTTCATCCGCCAGCAGGTGCAGTTGATCCTGCGGCAGGGCTTCATCGTTCAATTGGACGCTCACGGAAAGCGTGCCGCCGCCGAAGTCCGGGCTGCCACCGTCCGTGATGGTGACCGCCGGAGCGACCAGTGCCGGCTCATCACGCAAGGTGTAAACCGCGCCCGCCACGCCCAGGCTGATCACGGGCGCGTCGTCGCCCGTGACGTTGAGCGTGCCGGAATTCAACGTAACCGTGTAGTTGGCCAGCCGTTCGTCGGGATCATTCAACACCGGCACGATGTCGTACGTGCCGGCCGGACTTTCCGTCGTGGCAAGCGTGCTGTAATCGGCCGTGATGGCATCGTTGTTCACCAAGCCTGCAGTGCTGCCGGTGAAGACCGGATTGGCCTGCCCGAACGGGCGACTGGCGTCGTCGGCGGTAACGATCAATGCCACGGGAGTGATCGTCAGCACCCCGCTGACCGGTATGAACTCGTAGTTGGTGTCCGCGCCGCCGCTGACCGTGATGTCGTGATTGCCGACGACTGAACCGGTGGTCGCTTCGGTCGCAGCCACGGGCAGTTCGTCCAGTGCTTCGACCGTCTCTTCGTTCACGAAACCGCTGTAGCGGATGGTCAGCCCGGGATTGGCCGCACCGTAGGCACGGGATTGATCGTCCGCCGTGGCCACGATCACTGCCTTGCCGACCGTCAACGTGCCGTTGTTCAACGTCACCGCGTAGTTGCCCAGCTTCTCATCCGGGTCGGTGATCGCGGGCACGATGTCGTAGGTGCCCACCGCGCTGGTCTCGGTCGCACTCGTGGCGTAAGCGACGCTCAAGTTGTCGCCGTGCACCGCGCCGGTGAGCGAACCGGTGAACGCCGGATTGGCCGCACCATAAGCGCGACTCGCGTCATCAGCCGTCGCGACCAACGCGGCCGGCGTGACGGTCAACGTGCCGGCCACCAGGTCGAACGCGTAATTGCCGTCCACGCCACCGCTCAAGGTGATGTCGTATTCACCGACCGCCGAAGCAGTCGTCGCTTCGGTCGCAGCCACCGGGAGTTCGTCCAGCGCTTCAACCGTCTCTTCGTTCACGAAGCCGGCGTAGCTGATGGTCAACTCGGGATTGGCCGCACCGTAAGCGCGCGATTGAGCATCGGCCGTGGCCACGATCACCGCCTTGTCGACGGTCAAGGTGCCGTTGTTCAACGTCACCGCGTAGTTGCCGAGCTTCTCGTCCGGATCGGTGATCGCGGGCACGATGTCGTAGGTGCCCACCGCGCTGGTCTCGGTCGCACTCGTGGCGTAAGCGACGCTCAAGTTGTCGCCGTGCACCGCGCCGGTGAGCGAACCGGTGAACGCCGGATTGGCCGCACCATAAGCGCGACTCGCGTCATCAGCCGTCGCGACCAACGCGGCCGGCGTGACGGTCAACGTGCCGGCCACCAGGTCGAACGCGTAATTGCCGTCCACGCCACCGCTCAAGGTGATGTCGTATTCACCGACCGCCGAAGCAGTCGTCGCTTCGGTCGCAGCCACCGGGAGTTCGTCCAGCGCCTCGACGGTCTCTTCGTTCACGAAGCCGCTGTAGCGGATGGTCAACCCGGGATGGGCCGCGCCGTAGGCACGGGATTGATCGTCCGCCGTGGCAATGATCACTGCCTTGCCGACCGTCAACGTGCCGTTGTTCAAGGTCACGGTGTAGTTGCCGAGCTTGTCGTCCGGATCAGTGATCGCGGGCACGATGTCATAAGTGCCCACCGGGCTGGTCTCCGTGGCGGTCGTGCTGTAGCTGACGGTCAAGTTGTCCCCTTCCACCGCGCCGGTGAACGAACCGGTAAACTCGGGATTGGCCTCACCGTAGGCGCGATTCCCTTCGTCGGCGGTGGCAATCAGCGCCGCTTTCCCGACAACCAGCGTGCCGTTCACGGTTCCTTCGTAGTTATCGTCGTTGATCGTCGCCACAATCGCGTAGCTACCGGCCACAATCGGAGCCTCCGCTTCGCCGTCGTAAGTGAGGGAGACCGTCAACCCGTCCGGTGTGGTGGTCACCGAGACGGATTTGGCGGTTCCGTCATACGTGGCATCCAAACCGACCAGCTCGATGGAAGCCGCCGCCTTGGCAACGGTGATCTCCAAGCTCTGCGTGTCCGCGTTATCGGCCGCGTCCGCCGCCGACAGTTCCACATTGAACACGCCCGTTTGCTCCGGAGAACCGGTGATCTCCCCGGTCCCGGTGTTGATGCTCAAACCGGCCGGCAGCCCGCTCGCGCCAAAGCTAGCCGCGCCGCCGGAAGCGGTGATCGTGTAGGCAAACGCCGATCCGTAGGTGCCGCCCGCCGTGGCCGCGCTGGTGATCACCGGGGAGACATCATCCACCACCGTGATCGCGAAGGACTTCTCGAAAGCCGCCGCGTCGTTGTCGGTGGCGCGGATGCGAACGGAGTATTCACCGGCCGCCAGGGCGGAGGCGTCGTTGGCGCGCAACGCCTTCTCGAAAATGTTGAATGACGCGTTGTCCGTGTCGCCCTCGCCGGCGACCAGCGAATAAAGGTGCGTGTCGGATTCATCGGCGTCTGTGGCGGTCAATGTGCCCACCGTCGCGTTCTCACCACCGGACTGGTTCACGGAACTGTTGGAAAGCGTGATGTCCGTCGGCGCGTCGTTGGGGTCGAAGAAGTAGGATTCACTCGAAGTGTAGGGCAGTCCGATCAGTTCGTTTCCTGCGAGATCGGTGACGGGAACCACGGCCTCCGCAAAGTTGAGGTTGTCAATGGACACCCCAAGGATTGTGTTGGGCGCTTCGTCGGCAACGGTGATTCTGATTCGGTCAACCTTGTTCCAGCCGTCGCCGGTGAAGGACAAGGTGCCCGCGTTGGCTCCGTCACCGCTTGACGTCGATTCGTCGGGAGTGGTCAGCCGCAGGTAGTCAATGGTCGAGGAACCCGCACCGTACGTCGCGGTCACTCGAAAATTAACGGTCGCGCTCGCGCGTATCACGCCGTCGTCGTAGCCGGTGACAGTGTAAACCTCGCTGTTGTGCGAATTGTGTCCCCAGACCTCGGCGTTGAAGGACTCGATCCGGAAGTTGTCGCCGTTGTCCACCGCGGCGAACTGAAGATACGTGCCGGTGTTGGAACCCAGCCAGACAGAGGTAAGGCCGTTGCCCGAACCCAGGCTCGGCAAGTTGCCCGTGATGTTGTTGATGGTGTCAACGGCAAGTTGGTCGTCCTCGGCATCCGTCGAGTAAACGACCCCGTCGAATGTTAACGCCCCGTTCAACTCGCTCGTGGTGCCGGCTTCAATCGTGTCAAAGTTCTGATCGACGGGCGCGGCCCGCAGGATACCGCCTGATAGCAACAGCAAGAGCGCGCCGGCGCAGACAAAGAACCGTTGCGCGCGCGCAGCGTGACGGAGGGGATGACATTGCCCGCTGGCTTGGCCGACAACCGGCCGTGCGTCCGATCTTCCGGGGGATTGAAACGTGATCATGATGTAAATGGAGTGATTGAAATGGGTTCCCGTTGGTTACTGCGCGGCCAGGTAGAGGCGGAATTCACCGGTCCCGCCCGTGAGGTTGATCATGACGTCATACGTCGTGGGGCCGCCGGTGACTTCCGCCACCGTGCCGGTGACGGTGCCGTCGTTGACGGCCGTAATCGTAAACATGGAGGCTTTCAGGCCGGTGACGGCTTCCGAAAACACGACCTCGAACACCACGGTCGTCGCGTCAGTGGTCTGCTCAACGGGGTTCTTCCGCGTAATGGACACGACGTAGGGAGCCGTGGCGTCCACAAGCACTCCCGCAGTGGCACCCACGTTGTTCAACGTCGTAATGACATCGTTGTCGGCGGCGTCGCGGATCGAGGCGCCCGCGAGACCAAGAGCGCCGATCGCCACGCCGTTGGTGTCCTCGTCGCCGGAGTGTACGAGGTATTGAAACGTCAACGCGGTGGTTCCGTTGCCCGACTGGTAGGCGGCGAGAACCGGCTCTTCACCGATGGTGATCCCCAAGGTCGGCACGCCCGTCACGGTCACCGCTTCGTTGAAGGTCACCGTGAAGTCCAGGGCCTCGTCCGCACGATACGTGGCGTCGGGCGGCACGACCACGCTGGTCACCAGCGGCGCCACATCGTCCACCACGGTAATGCTGAAGGATTCGGAGTACGTGCCGCCGTTTCCGTCGTCGGTTTGAATGCGGACGGAGTATTCACCCGCCGCGAGCGCTGCGGTCTCATTCGCCCGCAGGGAGGATCCAGAAAGGTTGAAGGACGCGTTGTGCGTGTCGCCCGTGCCGCTCACCAGCGCGTAGGTGTGCGTGTCATCGCCGTCGGGGTCCGTAGTCGAAAGCGTGCCGACCGTGGCGTTCGCACCGCCTGATTGGTTGACCGAGGCGTTGGAAAGCTGGATGTCGGTCGGGGCGTTGTTGGGAATCACCGCGGCTGAAACGTCAATGTCGTCAATGTAGAAGGAAACGTCCGCGCTGCCGTCCTGTCGCACGATGCGAAACTCGTCGATGTTTCCCCATGCTGTGCCCGACAGGGTGACCAGCGTGTTCGCGTAAGTTGCGGCGGAGAAATTCTGCGACGCCCCGTCCACGGCCGAGCCGTCGCGATAACCCAGCACGCGATAATTGCCGCTGGACGCGAAGCCGTTGTCGATGCGGAAGGATACCAGGGAAAATTCCGCGCTGTCCGACGCGCTGATTCGCGCGGCGGTGGCCACACCCAACCATCCGTTCAAAATAAGCGCCTTGTCAGTGCCGTTGTTGGCCAGCGCGGTGTCTGAGCTTTGGTTGGTGACGTCAACGTAGGCCTGGTTGTCGTTGGATCCGCTGCCATTCACCAACCGGAAGGTCCAGCCGTTGATCGTCCGGGGACTCTCGCCGAAGCTGTATCCTCCCGAAATCGCCACGCCGTCGAAGTTCTCGTCGGCAGGCGCGGCCACCAGCGGATGGCTTCCGGCCAGCAGAATGGCGGCGGTCAGTAATAAGGCTGGCCGGAGGAGACGCGCGCACCGGCCGGTGGGGAGCAGGGAATTCAATAACATGAGGGTTCTATGGAGCAATCAGTTGGCTCTTGAGGTTTGTCGTTTTCGCGTGTTGACCCGGCCGGTTCCTGGCAGCTTCCGACAACCACCGGGCGAATCGCAAAAATGACTGTAGCAATATGTCGGCTGTAGCCTCGACAACTGATGTAGGAAGCTGGCTTGAAGATTTGTCAGTGTTTGGCTGACACGAGAAACGGCAACGCCCATGGCAGGGGTGTCGTCACCTCCATAAATAAAGTGGTGGCAGGGAAACCGCAGGCCCCGCCTCGTTCAGGAAAACTCCCGTCATTCAACGAAAGCCGACCGGTGGCACGGAGGCTCCAGCGCTCAACGCACCAACCCGTGCTGGAGCGCGTAGCGCATCAGCTCGGCGTTGGACTGCATTCCCATCTTCTGGAGCAGGCGCGTGCGGTAGGTGCTGACCGTCTTCACGCTCAGGGACATTTGCGCCGCGAGTTCGCCGACACTTTGGCCCTTGGCGAGCGCCGCCAGAATCTGAAACTCCCGCGCGGACAACTGATCATGCAGCGGGCGGCTTCCGGCCGGGTCCAATGAATCGGCCAGCCGTTCGGCCAGTGCGGGGGAGACGTGGCGTCCGCGGGCGAAAACTTTCTGGATGGCGTCAACCAGCACGGTGGCGAGTTCGGTTTTCGCCACGAACCCGGCCGCGCCAGCCTTGAGCGCCTGTACACCATAATCCCGTTCGGGCTGTCCGCTGAGGATCAAAACGGGAACCTGTGGTGCTGCCAGCCGGAGATCTTTCAGCAAGTCCAGGCCATCGCGATCCGGCAGCTCGATGTCGAGGAGAACCACATCCCAGGAATTCCGAACGACCTGGTCCAGGGCTTCGCGGGCGCTGCCCGCCTCGCCAAACTCGGCGTCCGGAAAGGCCTGGGCCACCACCTGTCGCAGGCCGGTGCGCATCATTGCATGATCATCCACGAGGAGCAGCTTCATCATTCAGGCCGGTCGGTTCGCTCTGCATCCGCGCCCACGTCCCGGCTCACGCCTGCACGGCGGGCGTGGTGGCCGCACGCACGAGCGCATCCTGCTCGCGGTAGTAGGCGGCCAGTCCGCGCGGCGATGGAACCCGGCGTTCGGCGGCAATGGCGGCAAGAATCCGCTCCTCGCTCATGATGAACCGCTCCCGGGTGTAGAGCAGGTAATCATTGCGCAACCCGTCCGGCGTCAGGTTGATCGTGGCGAGATTCGCCCCCGCGCGCAGCCCCCGCCGATACCCCTCGCCCGGCGCGGCCAGATTCAGCGCGCTGACGGACGGGATCACCCAGTCCGGCCGCATCAATCGCAGCGCGGCCATGCAATTCAAGGCGGTCTCGACATCCGACATGGGCGCACCGCGCAGAGGGGTTTCGTCACCGGGGATGAACGGGCTGACACTGCAACCCGAAAGCGGCAGCTCCACGGCCAGCCGCAAACTGGTGAGCAACGACTCCGTGGTCTGGCCGGGCAGCCCGGCGATGAAGCCGGAACTAACCCGCCAGCCGGCGCCGGCCAGCAGGCGGATGTGCCGCAGCCGCTCGGCCTGGGTTCCCGGCGCGTGATGCCGCTCATACTCGGCGGGATCGCCCAGTTCAAACTTCATGATGTAAATGGACGCGCCCGCCGCCTGCAGTTCCTGGTAGAGATCGGGACTCAAGGTGCCCACGCAGACGCTCAGGCCCAGGTTGGTTTCCGCCCGCAACGCGCGCAACAACGGCAGCACCACCTGCCGCACCGCCACGGGGTCTTCACCCGCCTGGATGTTGATGTCCGTCACACTGGCGGGGCGGTGTTCCAGCAGCAGTTCCTTCAGTTGATCCACCTGGGCGCGGAAACGATTCAACGTCCGGTTGTCCCGCCGCATGCCGCAATAACTGCAGTTCTCGCGGCAAAAATTGGAAACCTCCACCACCGCCCGCACGAAGACTTCGTTCCCGAAGTGATCCAGGGTGGTTTCCTCGGCGGCGCGCAACCAGTTTTCCTGATCCTTGCCGCGTGCCAACAGCAGATCTGCCGTGGGTTGAATTGAGCTGGCCATCTGCGGCCGAGTAAACCCGGCGACCGGTCATTGGGCAAAGCAAAAGAATTTCCCGGCCGCCCAGGTGGTTCACGGCCGCCCCAACTGCTCCGCGACCGACTGCCCTTTCGCCCCCCTCGCGACCGGACCGCAGCCCCCCAACGGGATCACCACCCGCAACGGCAAGAGCCCACTGCAATCCACTTGCGCCATCGGGAGATTTGCTTCCAGCGTTGTTTCGCCGGGCGATTGGAGTAGATTCGTCCCGTCCAATTGCAATGCTCCATGCCGCCAGCCACCGATCATCAGCCAGTCCAGTTTGCCCGCCAGCCATCCGGCCCGGTCCGGGGAATCAATCCCGGGCAACCCCTGCGGATGTTGTTGCTCGGCGACTTTGGCGCCCGGTGGCACCGGGTGGTGAACGAGCCGTTTGCCGGCCGCCCGATTTACGAAGTCGGTCCGGCCAACCTGGAGCATGTCCTGGGCAGTTATGGGGCCAACCTGACCCTCCCACTGCCGGGCGAGCTCAATGATCAGGTCCGTATCTTGATCCGCTCGCTCCACGATTTTCACCCCGACATATTGCTCGGCAAAATACCGTCGCTGGCTGAATCACTGGCCACGCGCACCCAGGCCACGAACGCCGCGGTTGAGCTGACGCTTGCCGACCGGTTGCGCACGCTCCTGCACGATCCGGACTTCCAGGCCACTGAGTCGGCCTGGCGGGGACTGGACTTCCTGGTGCGCCATTGTCCCGACCGTGAACGCGTCCAATACTGGGTGCTGGATGCTTCCATCGAGGAAATTGCCGCCGATCTGGCAGGGCTCGAAAAGCTGCTGCGCCACCAGGTCTGGCACGTGGTGATCGGGCAGTTCACTTTTGGCGAGACCGCCGCCGACCTGGCCACGCTGGGCGGACTCGGCAGGCTGGCGCGCTCATTGGATGCGGTGCTTTACGCTGGCGCGCACCCGCAACTCATCGGCTGCGAAAGCTTCGCCACTCAAGATGATCCCGAAATGTGGAAAGCTGAATTGCCCGCCGACATCCGGGCGGCTTGGCAGCAGCTCCAGACCTCCGATGTCGCTTCGCATGTTGGACTGGCCCTGCCCCGGTTTCTCCTCCGACAACCGTACGGCCACGAGGTGTCCCCCATTGCCTCGTTCGATTTTGAGGAAATGACGGATCAAAGTTCGCACGAGGATTTTCTCTGGGGCAACTCCGCCCTGCTCTGTGCCCAGTTGCTGGCCACCAGTCAGGTCACGGGTGAGCACCCCCAAAGCATCAAGGGCCTGCTCCCGGGCCCCCAACAGGAAAAAGAGACCACCAAAATTACGCCTTGCACGGAAACGTTGCTGGGATCGCGCGCGATTGATAGCATCGACCGGAAGGGGCTGATTCCCGTGCAATCAACTAAAGCCGGCGATACGGTGCTGATTCCCAAATTGAACACACTTGATGTCCTGCAAGAATCCGCACGAACAACCGGTTGAAATCAGGGGAAGTGCGATAACGGCCTCCATACATGCCGGCCGGGAAGATTCAAAAT
>CAYXDZ010000090.1:0-2299 GCA_964463815.1 uncultured Verrucomicrobiota bacterium
TATTTCGCCCCGGAGGCTCCGGAACAGCCGAGTCGCGGACGCAAACCATCGCCGCAATTCCTGTTCGACGCCCGGGATGAGTTTGGCGTCGAACTCGGGCACAGTTTCATGATCGGTGACAAGTTGATCGACCTCGAGTGCGGGTGGAACGCCGGCGTGCAACGAAGCATTCTCGTGCGGACAGGTTATGGCCGGACGGTGGAAGCGGCCCATCCTGAGATTCGCGGGCGGGCTTGGGTGGCGGATGATCTCCCGGCCGCGGCCAAGCTGATCTTGAGCAACGAGCAGTCACCATCGGTTCCATGAATTACCTCGGCGAGCACCTTGGTCTGGCGGCAAACGATCCCATTTCGTTGCGAGATTGGTATGTAAAGCGGCTGGGCGCGCGGCAGTTGCTGGAACTGGCGCAAACTCCACCGGCTTTCATGCTGGAGCTGCCGGGCCGAGTGCGATTGGAGATTTACCAGGGGGATTTCGAAGTGCGGCAAACCGGCGACAACAAGTTGCGCGGCTGGCGGCATCTGGCGCTGCGGGTGGAAAACCTGGAGGCGGCCCAAGCCGAACTGGAACTGGCCGGCGTGAAGTTCGTCGAACCCGTCAAACCGGCGGGCGGCGGCGGCCGGGTGCTGTTTTTTGCCGATCCCGAAGGCAATCTGCTGCACCTCGTCGAACGTCCACCGGGATTCCCGATGGTCTGATCAGCTCAAGATCCGGCGGGCTTCGTCGAGGAAGATGCCCTGGAAATTCATCTCGAGCGCCTGCGGGTTCGACGCCTTGGCTAGGGCGGCTTCCTTGGTGACCTTGCCGTCCTTCACCAGTTGAAAGAGGTGCTGGTTGAACGAAAGCATGCCGTCATCCGTGCCGGTTTCAATCGCGGCGGACAGTTTGTCGAGCCGGTTTTCCTCGATCAGCTTTCGCACGGTCGGCGTGTTGATCATGATCTCCTGCGCCGGCACCATGCTGCCGTCGATAGTCGGCACCATGCGCTGACAGACCACGGCCTTCATGGTCGCGGCCAACTGCCGGCGGACCTGTTCGCGCTCGTCGGCCTTGAAGAACTCCAACACGCGGCTGACGGCTTGGGCCGCGTTGGTGGTATGCACGGTTGAGAGCACGAGATGGCCGGTGTCGGCCGAGTTGATCGCGGCGGCGACCGAGATGGCATCCCGCATTTCGCCGATCATGATAATGTCGGGATCCTGCCGGAGAATATGCTTCAAGCCCATCGCAAAGGAAGTCGTATCCAGGCCGACCTCGCGTTGTTCGACGACGCTCTGGTTGTCCTCGAACACAAACTCGATGGGATCTTCCAGCGTGATGATGTGCTTCTTCGAGTTTTCGTTGATGTGCTCGATCATCGCCGCGAGGGTTGTGGATTTGCCGCTGCCGGTGGCGCCGGACACGAGCACGATGCCGCGCTGGGATTCGGCGATCTG
This sequence comes from uncultured Verrucomicrobiota bacterium, assembly GCA_964463815.1. GTDB lineage: Bacteria > Verrucomicrobiota > Verrucomicrobiia > Limisphaerales > RI-55 > RI-55. The sequence goes on from CAYXDZ010000090.1 coordinate 1,437, forward strand.
GCGCAACGAAGGCAGCAAGCCGAGTTGCTCGAACGTGGGCACGTTTGCCTTCACATGGCGCATGGCCAGGCAGAAGCTTCCCCGTTGTTGAAAAAGATTCGTGCGGAACCGGCCCAACCCTTCGACGTAGTAGGAAAAGTCCACCTCGCGGTCGTCTTCCAGGCGCTTGCGTCCGTGCTTCGGCACCATCGTGTCGATCACCTTGTTCATCCACTCCGCCGTGGGGATGGGGCACTCGATCGCCACCAGGTCACGATTGATGCGGAAGATGACCGGGCTGCCGATCTTGATGTGGATGTCGGACGCACCGCCGTCAACGGCGGTCTTCAGGATGCGATGAAACAGCTCCATGCGGTCGAAGAAATTGGGCGGAGACGGGCGAACTACCGGGAGGCCGGGTTCGGGGTGAAGGCGAGCTCGTTCATCTGGCGCTGGTGGGCGGGGCTCATGTCCGTAAACACCATGGCGATCAGATAGCCGGTGTGCCGGTTGCCGGAGCAGGCCACCACCACGCCCGTGCAGGCCACATGCTCACCGCGCTGGGTGCGCAACTCGACCGTCATCTCCGTCCAGACCGGGATCGAGTTGTTGGTGCGGAACTCGATGCCGTTCTTGCGGAAGTAAACCTCATCCGCCGCAAGGTCCAGCAAAGTGTGATGGGCGGGATCCTGTGGCGAAGACGTGGAGGAGGGACGGTCAATCTTGCTGGCGCTCATAAGTATTGGTGGGAAACTAGCACATTGGATTCAGCGGTCAATCGGGCGTTACCATTCAATCACGGCCGCGCCCCAGGTGAGGCCGGCACCGAACACGACGAGCAGGATCAGGTCACCGCGTTGCACCCGGCCCTGCTCCACGGCTTC
>CAYXDZ010000090.1:2399-10710 GCA_964463815.1 uncultured Verrucomicrobiota bacterium
TCCCCAAACAGCACGCAGGTATTGCGATCTTGCCAGTTGATGATCGAGGAAAGCTTTTCCGCACCGATGACGAGCACCGTTTCATAGGTGCGGGACATGATGAACTGCTGGCCGATCTCCAGGGCGTAGATGAAGCCGGAGCACGCCGCCTCAATGTCGAAGGCGGCCGCCTTGAACGCGCCGATCTTCTGCTGGATCAACGCCGCCGTGGAGGGAAACGTCATGTCCGGCGTGATGGTGGCCACGATGATGAGCTGAATCTGATCGCCGGTGATGCCGCCCTTTTCCATGGCCCGCAAGGCCGCCTTGGCCCCGAGATCGGAAGTAAATTCATCCGCCGCCGCGATCCGCCGCTCCCGGATGCCGGTGCGCGAGGTGATCCATTCGTCGGTGGTGTCCACCCGCTTTTCGAGGTCCGCGTTGGTCAGGACTTTCTCCGGAACATAGGAGCCCACGGCAACGATGGAGCACGGGCGGCCCACAAAGCCATGCTGGGCTCGGGGGTTCGTGAAATCTTTTTCGGGTAAGGTATTCATGCAGCTTGGACTGACCCGGTTCGTTCCCGGGCCGCTTCGATCTCCCGGACTATTGCTTCATTAACCCGCAGGCGCAGCGCTAGTGTCACCTGTATCACGGCATTCTGTACCGCCTGCGCACGGGCCGAACCATGAACTTTGAACACGACACCATTCAAGCCCAGCATGGGGGCCCCACCATACGTCTGCGGGTCCATCCGGCGTTTCATCGCCCGCAGGCCGGAAGCCGAGAGCAGGGCACCAAGGCGGCGCATGGGATTGGCAGTCAGTTCGGTCTTGAGCAGGGCGATCACCGCCATGCCCAGCGCTTCGCAGCTCTTCAGCACGATGTTGCCCACGAAGCCATCCGTCACGACCACATCCACTTTGTCGGCGAAGAGATCGTGGCCTTCCACGAACCCCAAAAAGTTCAACTCGAGCTGGCGGCAAAGCCCGAGTGTTTCCCGTGTCAGGTCAGTGCCTTTGATCTCTTCCGCACCGTTGCTCAACACGCCGACCCGCGGCCGCTCCAAGGCCAGCATTTCACGGGCGTAAACGGACCCCATGACGGCGCTCTGCATCAGTTGGACCGGCGTGGATTCCGGATTCGCACCCGCGTCGATCAACACCCAACTGCCGGTGCGGGAAGGCATCACCGCCGCGATCGCGGGGCGCTCGACTCCCTCCAGCGTACGGAGGCGAATAGTAGAAGCGGCGAGAATGCCGCCGGTGTTGCCCGAGGAAATCACCGCCTCGGCCCGGCCGTCCCGCACCAAATCCACCGCACGCAGGATGGAGCAGTCCTTTTTGCGGCGCAGCGCCAGCACCGGTTTGTCCTCCATGGTGAGGACTTCGCTGGCGTGGTGGATGGTCAGCCGGGAATCGCGGAAGTTTAGCTCTCCAAGGGCGGCGCTGATCTCCGCCTCATTGCCGACGAGGTGAATTTCTTGAATCGCCGGTTCGGTCGCGAGCGCTTGTTTGATCCCATCGATGACCACCACGCAGCCGTGATCGCCCCCCATGACATCCACTGCGATTCGCATGGCTCACTCGGTCGTCGCCGATCGGGCGACGCAAGAGGCTTAACCGAAGGATTCGACGGTGACGACCTGGCGGCCCCGGTAAAAACCACAAGCCGGGCAGACCCGGTGCGGGTAGTAGGGTGCCGCGCACTGGGGGCAGGTGTTCAACTGCGGGAGCTTGAGGACACTGTTGTAGGCCCGCCGCATCCGCTGGCGGCTTTTCGATGGTTTGCGCTTGGGAACACCCATAATCTTACGGTTTCAACTTCAGGTTATTAAGTTTGTCCCAAGGTGACGCCACGTTCTCAGACTTGCTGGCAGCAGCAGTGCGGAGGGTTTGTTTGGTCTTTCCCGTCAGCCCCGGACAATCTTCCCGACACACCGGGTGGGTCGGAAGGGCGAGGACCATATCTTCGCGAATATAGGGCGTCAAGTCCACCGAGTCCCTGACGATGGCCGGCCGGTCTTCGCCTTCCAGCGGGATGTGGCAGGCCCAATTGCGCAACCGGATGACCTCCGGCATCGGCTTCAAACAACGGACGCAAACACACTCGACCGGCAGTTCAAGTTCCCCCGTCACGAGCAAGGCGTCATCCAGGTGCTGGACTTCCAGCTTATACTTTAACGGTTGCGTCAGGGTGACAATCTCGTCTTGAAAGTCAAATCCGACGTCTTCTGCGGAAAGCTCGCCAGCAAGGTGAGCATTTTGGTCCGCCAACTGTTTGATGTTAACGAGCAGGGACATGGTTGAATCAAGAAGCTTGGTAACGTTGTTTGAGGGCTGCTTCAACGGTGTCCGGGACAAACTGCCCGACGTCTCCACCCAACCGCGCGATTTCCTTCACGATGCGCGAACTCAAGAACGTGTAGGTGTCCTTCGGCATCATGAAGATTGTTTCCACCCGCTCATCCAGTTTGCGGTTCATCAGGGCGAGCTGAAACTCGAACTCGAAATCAGAAACCGCCCGCAGGCCGCGGATCACCGCGTGGCCGTTTCGCTTCGCCACGTAATGTATCAGCAGCCCGTCAAACGAATCCACCTCGACGTTCGGCATGGTGGAGACAACGCCGCGCGCCAGTTCCACCCTTTCCTTCAGCGGGAACAACGGGTGTTTGGACTCGCTGCTGGCCACCGCGACGATGACCCGGTCAAAAAGCCGCGCCGCCCGCTGGATGATGTCCAGATGGCCGTTGGTCAAGGGATCGAAGCTGCCCGGATAAATCACCGTCCGCATGGGTGGACCGTAACAGCATCAAGGTCCGCTGCCCATCGGAATTCACGCTGGAGGCTGCGCGGGCTCGCGCCACGGCACTTCGTAAGTGACAATTTCCTCTCGAAACCCTTTGAAACTCTGCGGGGCCTGGCGGATGCAGGTTGCCGCTAGGTCGGGCGCAAAGCGCTGCAAATCGGCATAAGTATTTCCACCAATGATGATGCGGCCCCGGCCGGAGAACGTTTCCAGCCGGCTCGCCAGATTTACTTCCCGGCCGAAAATCGTGTAGCTGAACGTGTGTTCCTCGGAGCCCATCAGGCCCACGGTCGCGACGCCTGAATTGATGCCGGTGCCGAGTGTCAACAGCGGCAGCAGTTGGAGGTCGTCACCGCTTTGAGCAGCCGCTTTGCGGCGGGCATTCTCGGCGGCGCGTTCTTGGTTCAAGCGATAAATCGCACGCTGGGCCTCGATGGCCGCGCGCACGCAGGCGACGGCGTGTTGTTCATTGGCGATTGGGGCACCCCAAAAGGCCATCACGCAATCACCGATGTACTTGTCCAGCGTGCCGTCGTGCTTCTTGATAATGTCGGCAATCGTCCCGAGATAGAGGTTCACCGTGGCGAGCACCGCGCGTGCGCTTTCATCGAAATATTTCTCCGCTTCAGCCGGAGCGAGTTGATGGTCGGCCACGTATTTTTCCGCCCGCGCCTGGGTGGAGTCGGTCATCTCCGTGAAGCCCCGGACATCGGCAAAGAACACCGAAATATTGCGGCGCGCACCGCCGAGGGAAAGGCGCTCGGCGGCGAGCAGTTCGTTGACGACATTTGGCGAAACAACCCGCTTGAAGACCTGCTTGATCCGGCGTTGCTCCCGTTCTTCAAACACCACGCGGTAGGAAACCAGCGCCAGGTGAGGGAGCAGGAGCCCGCCCAAGACCGGGTTCACGACGGGAATCCACACGCGTTGGTAAGTGAAAGCCGCCACGGTCGCCGCAATAAAGCCCAATCCCAACGCAAGGATCCAGAGGCTCCCCCATTTCACTCGAGTCCGCCAGGTGAGCCACGAGGCGGTCAGCCCGAGCAGCGCCAGCAGGACGATTTCACCGGTCACACCCACCGGCCGGATGAACCGGTTCATGAGGATCGTGTTGACGACATTGTGATAGGTCGAAACCAGCGGTTCGTGACGTGAGATCGGCGTGGCCCCGAAGTCGGTGACGTTGTTGCCTTCAGCCACGGAGCCGATGATGCAAAGCCGGCCGGCCAGCGGCGCGTAACCCGCGAGTTCCGGGCGATCACTTTCGCGATAGGCATCCAGCAGTTCCTGGTGACCTTCCTCGCCGAACAGCTCCCGGACGAGATCCATGCGCACGACCATGCCGAAGTTGAGCTTCAGGATCCGGGGGTCGTTCCAGGCAAGATTCCAGTCGATCAGCATCAATCCGGCGTCGTCCAGCGGCAGGAGGTGCCGAACGCCTGCCCGATCAGGGATGGCCACGAATGATTTGGAAACCTCGGCGGCGTTCAGATCAAGGTCGAGTTGGTGCGCGGCCAGCAGGACACCCAAATGCCAGGTGCGGCTTCCACCGGCATCTACTTCAACCGGCTTTATCCGGCGCAATACGCCATCCGCATCCTTGTGCGTGACCAAACTGCCAACTCCTTTGGCCGCCCGAAAAAATTTGGGCGAGGGGACCGCCTCTTCGCCCTTCGCCAGGTAGGCATTACCAGCCTCCTGCAACTGGCGTGCGAAGAACTCATCCGATTCCTCGAGCGGCAGTGATTTGTCCTCACGTTCCACCGGGGCGTCCATCGGGCGGAGCCCTTCAAACAGAATGTCGAATGCCACGGCGCGTGCGCCCTGCCGTTTCAGTTCGCGCACGATCCGGCCATGAACCTGGCGCGGGTAGGGCCAGTTCACGCGCAGGGTCGCCGCCAGATCCTCGATGGATGCTTCATCCAGATAAATGGCCGCGAGATTGGTGGCCGCCTGATGGGAGACTTGCGCGGCGCGGCGCATCCGCCAGTCATAAGTGTCGAGTTCCAGCGCCGTGAGAAAGTTGTCGGGATAGCACCGGGAAATCAGCGTCAGGCAGGCGGCAACCAGAAGTGCTCCCAGCGCGATTACGGGAGGAATGATTCTGGGCGGAATTTTCACGGATGCGGCAGGTAAACAAAAAACCCGGAGCAACTCAAGGCTGCTCCGGGCTGTAAAGTTATGGAGGCTGCTGATCGGTCAGATCAATCCTCAACCCCGTTCGGTTCCCCTTCAACCGGACTGGTCGCGCCCGTATTGGGTTGAACAAATTCTATGTTCTGGTCGATCTCGGTGTCAGCGCCAGCGGTGTCGGGTGCGATCAGGCGGGCGAGAATAGGAGCCCAACGATCATACTCTTCCTTGGTGATCAAGCGCTTGGTTCCCGGCGGAATGAAGGCCTCACCGGTCGAAACGGATTCGGCGAGGATGTTGCCATCCGGGAGGATGTAGGCGACATGGCCGAGGCCCTTCATGATAAAGAGCATCAGGTTGTGAGTGATCACGTAATCGGTGCCGCGGATGCCGGCCACGCCGGCGGGCGTCTTGATCTCGTAGCGCGAAGCGGCCGCCAGCTTGCGCACGGAGCCGATCAAGGTGCCTTTGGTGAGATTCAACTGCGTTTCGACCACCGCATCCGCGCCGGTGTCGGTGTAAGTGAGCTTGTCGATGCCCACCTGGGTGTCTTGATCAACGCGCACCACCGGGCCGTTGATGCCGAGATAGAGGTCCACATGGGAACCGGCTGCCGTGGCAACCACCGCGCCCGAGGTGAGCACGGCTCCCGGCGTCAAATCCAGCCAGGCACCCCCGCCCGTGGAATAGCGGGCCGAGCCGTGAACGGCTCGCACTTGGGCCTTGCCCTGTTTGGTTGATTGCGCGAATCCCGTGTCCGAAGAAGCAAGCACCGTTGCCAGTGCGATCCCCAACACAGCCACTTTGTTGAACAGGCGTCCGGAATATTTCATAATCACTCCCAATTTGTAAGATGGCTTAAATTTAAGTCCCGGCAGGTTAGTCAGCGCAAATCATGTGTCAATTGAAAATTTACAGCTTCGCGCACGCAACCATCGCCGCGACACCGATTTGTGACACATTCGCGCCGGATGCGTCCCGATTTGCAACAAACCACCACTCCGGCGCGCTATTTTAACACTGAAAGTCCGTAGTCCCGATTGAGGCGGGCGATAAAATCCAAGCTAATTTCCTTGGGGCAAACCGCCTCGCACGAACCGGTCACGGTGCAGGCGCCAAAACCTTCCTTATCCATCTGCCAGACCATGCGTTCGGCCCGCCGCGATTTTTCGGGCCGGCCTTGGGGCAGCAGGTTCAGGTGGGAAACTTTCGCGGCCACAAACAGCATGGCCGAAGCGTTCTTGCAGGCCGCCACACACGCACCACACCCGATGCACTGCGCGGCATCCATGGCGCGATCCGAGATTTCCTTTGGAATCGGGATGGCATTGGCGTCGGGTGCGCCGCCCGTGCGCACCGAAACAAACCCGCCTGACTGGATGATCCGGTCAAACGCCGTGCGGTCCACCACCAGGTCGCGAATCACTGGAAACGCCCGGGCCCGCCAGGGTTCCACCGAGATGGTCTGGCCATCCTTGAAGTTACGCATGTGCAACTGGCAGGCGGTGGTGCCCTTGCGACCGCCGTGCGGGATGCCGTTGATCACGAGCGAGCAGGTGCCACAGATGCCCTCGCGGCAATCGCTGTCGAACGCGATGGGTTCCCGGCCGGCCTCGACGAGGCCTTCGTTTACCACGTCCAGCATTTCGAGGAAACTCATGTCCTCGTCGATGCCCCGGGCCGGGTAGGTTTCAAAACGCCCCTGATCCGCGGCGTTGTCCTGCCGCCACACCTTCAACGTCAGATTCAGCTTCTTCGCCATGGCAGATCCTTACTTGTAGCTCCGGGTGGACATGTGAACTTCCTCATACACCAGCGGCTCCTTATGCAGTTCCGGTGCTTTTCCGAGGCCCTTGTATTCCCAAGCCGCAGCATGGGCAAACTGGTCGTCGTGCCGGAGCGCCTCGCCGTCTTCCGTCTGGTGCTCGACGCGGAAGTGGCCGCCGCAAGATTCATTGCGGGCGAGCGCATCGGTGCAGAGCAGTTCGGCGAACTCCATGAAATCCGCCACGCGGCCGGCGTATTCGAGGGACTGATTCAAGCTTGATCCCGAGCCCGGCACATTGACGTTGTGCCAAAATTCGTCGCGCAATTCAGGGATACGCTTCAAAGCCGCTTCCAGGCTTTGCTGGCTGCGCGCCATGCCGCAGTGCTCCCAGACCAGCCTGCCCAACTCGCGGTGGAAGGAGCGGACAGTGCGTTTGCCCTTGATGCCCAGAAGGCGGCTGGCCATGCCGGTCACGTTTTCCTCGGCCTGTTGAAACGCCGGGTGATCGGTTGAAGGTCGCTGCTGCTTTGAGGTCGCGAAGTAATGGGCGATTGTGTAGGGAATGACGAAATAGCCATCCGCCAGACCCTGCATCAGCGCGCTCGCGCCGAGCCGGTTTGCCCCGTGATCCGAGAAGTTCGCTTCGCCGAGCACGAACAAGCCCGGCAGATTGCTCATCAGGTTGTAGTCCACCCACAGGCCGCCCATCGTGTAGTGCACGGCCGGGAAAATCCGCATCGGCTGGCGATATGCATTCTCGCCGGTGATGCACTCGTACATGTCGAACAAGTTGCCGTAGCGTTCCCGGATCTTCTCCTCGCCAAGCCGCTTGATGGCATCGCTGAAATCGAGATAAACCCCCAGGCCGCCGGGGCCGACGCCGCGCCCTTCGTCGCAAACTTCCTTCGCCGCCCGGCTCGAAATGTCGCGCGGCGCGAGGTTGCCAAAGCTCGGATACTTGCGTTCCAGAAAATAGTCGCGGTCGCTCTCGGAGATCTGCGAAGCCGTCTTGCCGCAGTCTTCCTTGCGCTTCGGCACCCACACCCGCCCATCGTTGCGCAGCGACTCGGACATCAGGGTGAGTTTGGACTGGTGGTCGCCGCTCACGGGAATGCACGTCGGATGGATCTGCGTGTAACAGGGATTCGCAAACAACGCCCCGCGTCGGTGGGCGCGATACGTGGCCGTCACGTTGCAGCCGACGGCGTTCGTCGAGAGGAAGAAAACCGTGCCGTAACCGCCGGTCGCCAGCACCACCGCGTCCGCCGCGTGGCGTTCGATCCGGCCATTGGCCAGGTCACGGGTGATGATGCCCTTGGCGTGGCCGTCCACCATCACAAGATCGAGCATTTCGGTGCGCGGATACATCGTGACCGTGCCCAGGCCGATCTGCCGGCTCAAGGCCGAGTAGGCGCCGAGCAACAACTGCTGTCCCGTCTGGCCGCGCGCATAAAACGTCCGGCTCACCTGCGCGCCGCCGAACGAACGGTTGTCCAGCAACCCGCCGTATTCGCGGGCGAACGGCACGCCCTGCGCCACGCACTGGTCGATGATGTTCACGCTGACCTGCGCCAGCCGGTAAACGTTCGCCTCACGGGCGCGGAAGTCGCCACCCTTGATCGT
>CAYXDZ010000091.1:0-1916 GCA_964463815.1 uncultured Verrucomicrobiota bacterium
AGGGTTCGCCGCCGGTCAGGCGCAGCTTGCGAATGCCCAGCCCGACGAAGATGCGGGCGATGCGCTCAATCTCCTCGTAACTCAACAGCGCCGTGCGGGGCTGCCATTTCTGCTGGATCGGCTCGGTGGAGAAGGTCCGGCCCGCCGGGGCAAAGCGGTGCTGGTAGAAGTTCGCCGCGGCCTCGGTTTCGGGCAGGCAGTAGAGGCAGCGGAAGTTGCAGCGATCCGTGACGCTGATCCGCAGGTCGCCCATCGCGCGACCGTGGGAATCCATCAACGGTGCGACCGCGCTCATGGGTTGAGCGGCGTGACCGTGACTCCGGAGTTGTTGGTCGGGCTGGCGGGCACCGGCCCGTCGGCCTTGATCTCGACGTCCAGGTCGTAGGATTCGGTGGCCACCTCGGGCGTCGGTTTGAATTGTTTCGAGCGCAGCAGCGCGGCACCCTTCAACTGTTGGCCGCCGTAGGTGCCGGCCCGCATCATGTCCACGCGCCGGGCGACGGCCAGTTCGTTCTGCAGGCGGTTGACCTGCTCGCGCAACATCGCGAGATCGGTGAACTGGCGTTCCAGTTCGGCCTTCTCCGCCTGCATGCGGGTGAGTTCCTTGAGGAGAAAGGCGCGGTCGCCGCGGGCGGCCGTGAGCTGGCTCTCGGCGGTGACGATCTTGTCTTCGAGCTGAACGATCTTTTCGTTGAGCGAACTCATCTGCTGGGTGAGGTCGGCCCGCTCCACTTCGAGCTTGCCGATCTTCTCATCGCGCAGGGCGATCTCGGCCTGGGCCTGGCGCGTCGCCTCGTCGGCCTGCACCACCCGCGCCTCGAGCGTGGTGACTTGATTGGAGGCGCTGCTCAACGAAGTGGCGGCGATCTGAAGTTGTTGTTCGAGGTTCTGCACGTCCTGGCTCAAGCGGATGTTCGCCGCCTGCACTTCCTCGACCTTCGCCACCTGAAGACTGTTCGAGTCTTCAAGTTCGGTAATTTTCTGCCGGTAAACCGTGCCCTCGCGCTCGGCTTTGCGACCGGTGTCCAGCCAGAGATAACCCAGCACACACGCCGCCACGGCCAACAAGATCAATGCAAATGCCTTCATAACGGGCGCAACATGCGGGACACGTCCCGGCTTGGCAAGGGTCAACTGGCCGCGCCGGGCCGGGATGGAGCGGCTACTTCAACCAGCCCTTCACCCGCATCCAGTCGGCCATCCGATGCTGCCAGGTGGTCACCGGTTGGTGTGTCTCGCGCAGGCCGTAACCGTGACCGCCTTCCGAGTAGATATGCAGCTCGGCGGAGACGCCGGCGCGCTTCAATTCTTGAAAGATCACCAGCGGATTCTCCACGGGCACGAAGTCGTCGTACGTGTGGACGATAAACATCGGCGGCGTGTTGGTGGTGATCTTGAGGTAGTCGTGCTTCGCCCGCGTCTCGCGGTCCACCACGCCGGCCGCGTAGATCAACCCGGCGAAGGCCGGCCGCTGCGGCACTTCCTCCGCCGCATCCCGATGATCGTAAGTGCGATCCTCGAACACCGCCGCCAGCAAGGCCGTCTCGCCACCCGCCGAAAAGCCCATGATGCCGATCCGCTCCGGATCAATCGCAAACTCCCTGGCCCGGCTGCGCACCAGGCTCAGGGCGCGTTGCGCATCCTGCACCGCCGCCCGCCAGCGGGGTTCGTTGCCGCCCTCGGCGCGGGAGGGTACGCGGTACTTGAGCACGAAGGCCGTCACGCCGATCGAGTTCAACCACTCGGCCACCTCGGTGCCTTCAAGATCCCACGCGAGGATGTGATGTCCCCCGCCGGGACAAATAACCACGGACGCGCCCGTCGCCTGGTCCGCCGGCGCGGGATACACGTTCAAGGTCGGCGTGCTCACGTTGCCGATGCGCATCAACCGCCGGCCGTCGATCAAGTTGTCGGTG
>CAYXDZ010000091.1:2016-10708 GCA_964463815.1 uncultured Verrucomicrobiota bacterium
GCTCGAACAATTCGCGTTGCGTCCGTAGCTGCTCCACGAGGTCTTTCGGCGGATTGGTGTGCGCTTCGAGCATTACCCAGCCGCGATAATCGCTCGCCTTGAACAGGCGCAGCAGTTGCTCGAACGGATAACCGGTCGAATCCAGCGCCCGCACGTGTGCGGTCGCCCCGAACCGCTTTCGCAGCAGGTTGAAGTTGGCTTCCAGTCCCGCTCCCTGGAGATCCTGCGCGTTGGAGTTCCAGCAAATCTTCGCGTTAGGATGGTCGGCAATGTCAAAGATCGCCTTCATCACGGGAATCTCGGACGTGCCGCCGCCATGCACCTCAACTCGAATCTCCTGGCCGTGATCCGCCCCAAACGCGGCGACTTCGTTCAACGCCCGGCCAATTTGTTCGACGGTCTGCTCGCGCGGTACGCCCGGCGGGAAACCGTCCGGCTTCACCTTCACGCCGCTGCCGCCGCAGTCGTGCATGAGCCGGATGTATTGCTTCGCCAGTTCGATGTTCTCCTGCAACTTCGCCGGCTCGGCGTCGTGGAACCGTGCGTTCGAGCCGTAACCGACCAGCGTGACCGGGCTGTCGGCGAAGCGGCGCTTCACCTCGGTGCGTTCGGCCTGCGAGAGACCGGGCTCGACCCGGTGCGCGTGCTCGGTACGCAGTTCGACGCCGAACACCCCGGCCTGCTCACAGGTCGTGAGCAGGTTGGGCACGTCAAGATTCTTGCCCCACAAATAAGTGACCAGACCGAAGCGCATGGTCGCCGCGCGACCGGAAACACCGGCACTGCGGGGCGCGCAACCCGCGGCGACGGCGAGGGTGGCCAATGCAGTGTTTTGGAGAAAGAGACGGCGATTGAGGGGCTTCATAAAATGCGTTCCTGATGGATGCAGGTTCTTCACACCGCCGCCGATCCCGCGCAAGCCAAAATCCGGGGCGTCTTCGTTCCGCCACCGTCACAGTCCCTTTCCCGCCAGGGCGAGTTTGCCGTTCCGCCAGCGGGTGGCGGCGTCCTTCAGTTCGAGTTTGCCGGCCAGCAGGTCGGCGCAAATTTCGTAGAAGATTTGCGCCTGCTCGGGGCGATACGCGGTGTCGGGCGGCGGTACCTTGAGCGGAGTGGCGGCAAGGAATTCGTGCAGCCGGCGCGTGACGGGATTGGTCGTGAAGGCATCGGCGTCCGTGCGCGCGGAAAGGCCACCCAGTCGGGCGAACTCGGCCTGATACTTCGGCGAGAGCAGCAGTTCGAGAAACGCTACGGCGGCGGCGGGGTTCGCCGTCTGCCGGCTGACCATGTAACCGGTGGTTACCGCACCCATGACATTCCGTTCGCCCTGCGCGGAAGGCACGGGAAAGACGCCAACCTCGAACTTCAATTCGCCTTTTGCGCGGGCATCCTCGATGTCGGCGACGAACCAACTGCCGAGCACGTGCATGGCGGACCGGCCGGAGAGGAAGAGCACCTTGGCGTCGATGTCCCCCAGCGAGCCGATGCCGCCGGGTGCGAGCACGCCGGGCAGATCGAGCGCGCCTTCCTCGCGCAGCGCGGCGAGGCCTTGCAGGCCGGCGAGGTCGAGCGCGGTTGGCTCGACGCCGCGGGCGAAGAGCTGATTGAGGCGTTCGGGGCCGATGGTCTGACCGGCCAGTTCGGCGCCGAAGTTGCCCATTGGCCAGAGGTCACGATTGCCCTGCGCAAGCGGCAGGATGTTCTGCGTGCGGGCTTTGGCACAGAGTTCGAGCCATTCCTCGAAGGTGGCGGGCGGCGACCAGCCGTGCCGGGCGAACAAGTCGCGGTTGAACCAGACGAGGCTGCAAATATCCACCGACTGCGGGAGAAACCAGGAGCCGTCGTCCTGTTCACGCACGGTGCCGGGGACGAATTGCTCGACGAAGTCGGCGGACAGGTAGGGTTTCAAATCGAGTGCCCACTCGTGCTCGATGGCGTAACCGCTCTTGTAGCCGTCCCAGAGAAAAAAGATGTCCGGCGGTTGACGGCTCCGAAACTGCAGACGCCAGCCGATGGTCTGGTAAACCTCGCTGTTGAGAATGCTTTGCTCGATCCGCACTCCGGGATGGGCGGCCTCGAACTCGACAATGGCGGCGTCCAGAATGGCGCGCTCGGACTCGGTCGTGAACGTGTGCGCGAACCGGAGCGCGTCCGGCGAAGGCGCGGCGAGCCGGAGGCGGTCACCGAACGCCACCACCAGCAACCCGGCGAGGGCGCATCCGATCAAAGCTGGCCAGGACGGGCGCATGTTCGTGGTTGGAAGCTGACGGTATTTGAGTCAACCGTCGGCGGTGCGTAAAGCTGTTTCCGGAACCGGCCGATGTTTCCCGGGTGATTTCCGAACAAAAGCGGCGCGCGGGAGTCATAACATTTGCTTCCGCCGGGATTTCGGCCACAGTGGAGCACCATTTTATGAAGCTGCATTTGATCCATCTGGGACTGGGACTGAGTCTGGCGGGAGCGGTGGTCGCCGCCGAGAACGGCACCAATTACGCCAAGCTGAACAAAGCCGAGCTGAGTGAATTCCAGGCGGGCAAGATCGCCTACGCCGCCGGCACGATGCTCCAGGTGTCGCATTACCGGCAGACGCCGCTGAACAAGGCGCTCTCGCGCACGCACTTCACCAACTTCCTGAACCAGCTCGACTACAACCGCGTGTTCTTCCTGCAAACGGACGTGGATGAATTTGCCGCGCGCTATGCCGACAAACTCGGTGAGGCCACGCTGACCGCCGACGCGAGCCCGGCCTTCGTCATCTACGAGCGCTTCAAGCAGCGCGTGGGCGAGCGGCAGGCGTATGTCGAGGAATTGCTGAAGCAGGAATTCGCCTTTGACGCGGATGATTACTTTGATCTGCAACGTAACAAGAAGCCCTGGCCGGCGAATGTTCAGGAAGCCGAACAGGTCTGGCAACGCCGCCTGAAGTATGACCTGCTCGTGGGGCGCCTCAACAAGGACGACCCGGAGGAAACGCTCAAGATCGTGACGAAGCGCTACGCGCGGCTGGCCAAGACGCTCAGTGAGTTCGACCGGGAGGAGGTGCTCAACCTGTACCTCGACGGACTGGGCAACGCGTTTGATCCGCACTCGGATTATCAACCCCCGTCCGAGCGGCGAAATTTCGAAATTCACAGCATCAAGAGCGAACTGACCGGCATCGGCGCGCTGCTGCGGACCGAGGATGGTTACTGCCGCATTGTCAGCCTCACGCCCGGCGGTCCGGCCGAGAAAAGCGGGCAGCTTGGCCCGAACGACCGCATTGTCGCGGTGGCCCAGGGCGAGGACGGCGAGTGGGTGGACGTAATCGAGGAAAAGTTGAACAACGTCGTGGAAATCATCCGCGGTCCACTTGGTTCAACCGTTCGATTGGAAATCATCCCCGGCAAAGGCACCAGTGCCGAGCGCAAGGTGGTGACGCTCGTACGCGATGTCATCAAGATTCAGGATCAACTGCCCAAGGCGCAACTTCACCTGGTGCCGGTGTCGGACACCGAGACGCAGCGCCTCGGGGTGGTCACCCTGCCGAGTTTCAACGAAAACGCGGCGGAAAATGTGGCGACGTTGATAGAACGTTTGAAAGCGGAAAAGATCGACGGCCTCGTGCTCGATCTGCGGCGCAATGGCGGCGGCATCTTGGAGCAGGCCACCCGGCTGACCGGCTTGTTCATCGACCAGGGGCCCGTGGTGCAGGTGCAGACTTATGACGGCCGCAAGGGGTTGCTCGGCGACAGCGAACGCGGCACCGTCTATGACGGCCCGCTGGTGGTGCTGGTGAGCCATCTTAGCGCTTCGGCGTCCGAGATCGTGGCGGCGGCCCTGCAGGATCACGGCCGCGCGCTGGTCATCGGCGACAAGAACACGCACGGCAAGGGCACGGTGCAGACCCTGGTCCACCTCGACCCCTTGCTCCGGCCGGATGAAGTTGCCGAGCCGGGTTCGCTTAAATTTACCGTGCAGACCTTCTTCCGCATTTCCGGCGAAACCACGCAGAAGCACGGCGTCACCCCAGATTACTCGCTGCCGTCCACGTATGATTACCTGGAACTGGGTGAGGCCAGCCTGCCCAACGCCCTGGAAGTGAAACCCATCCCGCCGGCCCGTTACCGCCCGGCCAATCTGGTGCAACCCCACCTGAGCCAGCTCGCGCAGGCTTCGCGGGCGAGAATCGCGGCCGATCAGGAATTCCAGTACATCAACGAAGACATTGAGTTGCTGAAGAAGCAGCTCGCGGATCGCCGGGTTTCCCTCAACCTCGAACGGCGGCTGGCTGAGAAGGCCGAACAGGAAGCCCGCCTTGAAAGCCGCAAGGCGGAGCGGATGAGCCGCGCCAACAACGCGACCAACGTCTTTGAGATCGACCTGGCAGGCGTGGAGGCCGGCAAGCCCCTGCGGTCCCTCGCGGAAATCAATGAGCAGTCGAGGGCCGAGCGACTCGCCCAGGCGGAGGCGGACAAAGCGACGGACCTCGCCGAGGTCGATCCCGAAGTTCATGACGCGGCCGAGGCGGAGGTGGATGAAGACGGCCGCCTGACCGATCCGCACCTGCTCGAGACCCTGAATGTGTTGCGTGACTACACCCGGCTCTTGAACGGCGCGACGCTCGCGGTCACCAGCACGGACGCGGCGGGTAAGAAGCTCCAGGCCGACGGTACCGCCGCAGTACAGTAGGCAAGGCCGGGCAGATCACGCCAGCGAGTGGATCGCCTGCAACAGGCGGTCACCGATTTCGCGTTGCCGCTCCGCGCCCGTGATCTTGCCGTCCATCACCTCGTTGACATAAAAGCTGTCCACGGCGGCCCCCTTCTCGGTGACGATCTTGGCCAGCGCGAGGTTGAGCCCGAGTTCCGCAAACGCATTGCTGATCACGAAAAGCAGCCCCAACCGGTCCACTGCCTCGATGTCGATGACGGTGTAATCCTCGGAGATTTCATTGTCGAAGTACACGCGCGTCGGGACAGCTTCTTCACCAAGAATCCCAATGGCCTGTTGGGCACGGCTTTCCCGGGCGATGCGCGCCGCGAAATCGACTTCCCGACCGTTCAGCACCCGGGTCAGCAGGCTCTCGAACCGTTCGCGGTCGTCCCGGGAAATGATGGTCTCCCCGGTGATGCGGGTGACGAAGAAGGTGTCCAGTGCCAGCCCGTCCGTACGGCTGAACACCTGCGCACTGAGAATGTTCAGGCCGACGGCGCTGAGCGAACCGGCGATGCGGCTGAACAACCCCGGCCGGTCCCACGTGCAAACCCGCAGCGCCGTGTAGCCACGGTCGGGTTCACCCTGCCAGTGGGTGACGGGATCAAGCCCGCGTTCGGCTTCCAGCGCCTGCAATTTCAGGAAGCGGTTGACCAGGCTCACGTCGGCCGTAATCTCCTCCGTGGATTGCACCCGGAAATAGCGCGGCGGCAGGGAATTGAAGTGCGCCTCGAGCTCCTCGTCCCGCACCGCCGCCGGCACGAGCCGGCGAGCCTCGCGTTGCAACCGGTCGCGCTGCTCGACCCGCGCGCGGATGAAATTGGTTCCGCCGGTGACGACGCGCAGCGCCTTGTCGAACAGCGTGCGCAGCAGGGAATCCTTGAAGCCGTTCCACAACTTTTCGCTGGTGCCCATGGCGTCGGCGAACGTGTGCAGCGTCAACATGCTCAATGCGGGCGGGCTTTGCACCGTCTGCGCGAAGCCGCGGATCACGTTGGCGTCCTCGAGGTCGCGTCGCTGCGAGGTCATCGCCATCAACAGGTGATGCTCGATCAACAACCGCAGGAGGTGCGCGGTGGCGACATCCAGGCCGAGCCGGCGCGACACGCGATCCGCGATGGTCGCGCCCTCCTCGGCGTGCTTCCTGCCCTGGCCCACGCCCTTGCCCGCGTCGTGCAGCAGCAGCGCCAGATAAAGAATGTAGGGCCGGTCCAGTTCCTGGAACATCTCGGCGTAGTGGCTGTGTGGCGGCTTCGCGGCCTCCCAGACGCGGTCGAGCTGTTCCAGGCAGACCAGCACGTGTTCATCGGCGGCATAGACGTGAAAGAATTCATGCTGCACCAGGCACGTGAGCCGGCCGAACTCGGGAATGTACTTCCCCAGAAAGTCCACCTCGTGCATCGCGCGGAGAATCGGAGCCACGCTGCCGCGATGATTCAAAATCTCGAGGAAGGTTTCGCGCACGTGCGGGTCTTTGAGGAACTCGCGATTCACCAGCGACAACGATTGCCGGATCAACTGGCTCAAGTCCGGATGCAGCCGCAACCCGCGTTGTTGCAGGTGCAGGAAGGCCCGCATGAGGCGGCGCGGTTGCTCGCGGAAAATGCGGTTGCTTACCTGCCGCAACTCACCATCCAGGATGCGAAAGCCGTCGTGCGTCTGTTCCGCCGGCCGCTTTGCGGTCAACCGGAACACCCGGCGCAGGGTGCCCAGCCGGCCGGGCAGTTCCGGGTTGACGGCCATGCGCTGCTCCAGCGTGCGGGTGATCAAATAAATGTGCCGCATGTGGACATACAGGTCGCGCATGAATTTTTCAATGCGCGCACTCGGCGAACGATCGGTGTAGCCCAGCGCGCTCGCGACCGTCGGCTGGAGGTTCTTCGTCAACACGTCCATCGCGGGCGTGGCCTTCGTGAAGTGCGTGTGCATCTCGTTGCGCACCCGCAGCAGGAAATCATAGGCCCGGCGCAACTGCCGGCGCTCCGTCGCGCTGAGCAGTTCTTGCTTCACCAGGTCCGTGAGCGACCGCGTGCCGTGTTTGAACAAGCCCATCCAGAGCAGGTTCTGGTAGTCGCGCAGACCGCCGCAGCCGTTCTTGATGTTGGGCTCCTGCATGAGCGCCGAGTTGCCGAATTTTGCGCGTCGCGTCGCCTGGTCCTCCATGCGCGCCTTGAGGTACTCGTCGGCGTGTCCGGCGACGCATTTTTCCTGGATGTTCTGCTGAAAGATGCGAAACAGCTCGGAGTTTCCGGTGATCAGCCGCGCCTCGATCAACGACGTTTTCGACTGCATGTCGCGGTTGGCGAGCACCACGCAGTCCAGCACGCTGCGCACGGAATGCCCGACCTTCAGCCCGGCATCCCAGAGTGTGAGCAGCAGGCCCTCGTTCAACGCGGACAAGTACGGGTGCGGCTTGCCCTTCGTCACCAGTTCGCCGTGGAACAGGAACATGATGTCGATGTCGCTCAGGGGATTCAATTCGGCGCGGCCGTAGCCGCCGGTGGCCACGAGCGCCCACGAGGCGGAGGGCACGCGCTGCAACTCCGGCTGGCTCGCCAGCACCCCTTCGAGGATGTGGCGGATGAGGATGTCGTACACGAGCGCGCGGGCCTTGCAGACCTCGCGCCCGGAGAGGCCGCCGCGGTGCAACATGCGCAGCCGATGGTTCTCCAGCTTGAGGAAGTTCCGGTAACGGGGGATTTCCTCGGATGGTTTGCGGCCGGGAGGCAGCTTCAAGCGCTTCTCCGCGTCCAGCTCGATCTTTTCCAACAACGTCGGCACGCGGCGTAGTCAGGCAGAAGGCCGGGGCGAACGCAATTCGGGAGAACACACATCGAACCGGCGCTTCACACAGCCGAGCTCCCTTAGGTCGTTTACGACCTCAACCCTCCAGGACCACCTTCCGCTGAAAGGTGAATTGCCGCTGTTCCGCGTTCTGAGCAGGCGGTGGCTCACGCCGTGCCTTCGCTCCAGACACACTCCGTGCCGGGAAACCGACGGTCAGCGACCATCAGGCGCGCTCGTAACCGACAGTCGCCTGCAACCGATGTGGCCCGGCGGCTCAGGTCGCGGCTTTGCCGGCCGGCTGCAAGTCCAGTTCTCCCAGCCAGCGCGAGGGTCGCGTGGCGGGCTTGAGGCCAAACGGTTTGATCGCCTTCTCCCGCAGATGGGTCACCGCTTCCTCGACCGAATCGGTGACATGGACCAGTTCCAGATCCTCCGGGCTGATGGTGCCGGCCCGGGACATTGTGTGCAGGAAGTCCGTGATCTCGCGCCAATAATCGGTGCCCATCACAATGATGGGGAAACGCTTCAGCTTGCCGGTTTGCACGAGCGTCAACGCCTCGAACATTTCGTCCAGCGTGCCCACGCCGCCGGGCAGGACCACAAAGGCATAACTGTATTTGATCAGCAGCGTTTTGCGTACGAAGAAGTAGTGCATGTTCACGCAGCAATCGAGGTAGGGATTGGGATCCTGCTCGAAGGGGAGCTCGATGTTGCAACCCACGGAACGTCCGCCGGCCTCGCGCGCGCCGCGATTGGCGGCCTCCATGATGCCGGGGCCGCCGCCGGTCATCACGGTGAAGCCCAGTCGCGCGATCGCGCCGCCCATCTGGCGGGCGAGTTCGTAATAAGGGGAACCTGGCTGCGTGCGCGCCGAACCGAAGACGGTGACACACGGCCCCACGAAGTGCAGGGTGCGAAACCCGCGCAGAAAGTCCCGCATCACCCGGAAGAGGATCAGCAACTCTTCGGTGCGGGAGCGCGGACCTTCCAGGAATTGAAACTCCTTCACACCATTGGGCGGGGGGCTGGCAGGGCGCGCGGCGTCGATGAAGTCCGGAGCGGGCGAGGCGGGCTCCGGTTGACCGGGAGGTGGAGAATCCTTCATGGGCATGAAGGCGATGCTGTAACACGGAGGCAACATTTGGCAACCCCGCACGAGATTGGAAGGACGGCACCCCTGTCGCCCCAATGGCGGAGTGGTCCGGGCGACAGG
>CAYXDZ010000092.1:0-9060 GCA_964463815.1 uncultured Verrucomicrobiota bacterium
ACCATCGTGCAGGGTGAGAGCGAAGGGAAAAGCTTCTACGAAATCATCGAAGCCAGTGAAACGTTCGGTTGGAAGACGTTTGACCGCGCCTGCACCGAAGCCTTCGAACAGGGCATCATCAGCGAGGAAACCGCGCTGCTCTATTGCACCAAGCGCGGGGTCATTTCGCGCGCCCTCGACAATGTCAAAAAGCTGCGGGGCGAGGCCATGAGCGAATACTCCGATCTGCGCATGCGCAAGGGGCTCGACACGCCCGTGAATGGGCCCGCTGCTCCGCCGCCCGTGCCGATTTCCCTCAAACTCAAGTAAGCCATGCCCACAGAACTCGATTTCATCACAACGACGGACAAGCCGGCCCTGCTGGCCCTGAGCACGCCCGAGTGGCTGGATGCCGCCATGGTGGCGCTCAACGAACATGGCTACAAGGTTCACACCGCCGGCACCCACGCGGACTTCATGGCCCGGTTTCTCCAGAACAAGTACGAGCTGGTCGTCACCGAGGAGCTCTTCGCCTCCAACACCGCCGAGGAGAACACCACCCTGACCTCGCTGCAAACCATGCCGATGGCCCAGCGGCGGCACTGTTCCATCATCCTGCTGGGGGACACCGTGCAGACCTTCAATGTCCTGCAGGCCTTCCAGCTCAGCGTTCATGCCGTGGTGAACCGTTCGGAAATGTTTCTGCTGGGTCAGCTCATTCAGAAAGTGGTCGAGGACCGTGAGTATTTCTGGAAGACCTACTTCGAGGCGCAGACCATGGTCACGCAGTCAGTGTATTAAGGTTGCGCCGCCGACCCGCCTTTGACTTCCTTGCCGCGCATGGCGGCCCGTCTTCGACTGGATCAAGCCTTGGTGGATCGCGGTTTGTGCGCCAGCCGCGAGCAGGCGAAGCGCGCCGTGATGGCCGGGAGTGTGCGTGTCAATGGTCATCCCGCCGACAAACCGAGCCAGTGGGTTCGCGCGGCGGACCAGGTAGAACTGCTGGCCGGTGAAAAGTTCGTCTCGCGCGGCGGCCTGAAGCTCGAGCACGCGCTCACTGAATTCCAAATTGATCCCTGCGGCTTGACGGCTATCGACCTCGGTGCCTCGACGGGCGGCTTTACCGACTGCCTGCTGCAACGCGGCGCGGCGCGGGTCTTCGCGATCGACGTTGGGCAGGGCCAGCTCGCCTGGAAGCTCCGGCAGGATTCCCGCGTGGTCGTCATGGAGAAGACCAATGCCCGCCACCTCACGCCCGCCTCTTTTCCGCATCCGTTTGCGCCTGTTGATCTGATTGTGGTGGACTGCTCGTTCATTTCCCTGCGCAGCGTGCTGCCGCCGGTTTTGCCTCTGCTACGGGATGGTGGACGGGTAATCGCGCTCATCAAACCCCAGTTCGAGGCGGGCAAGGCGGAGGCGGACCGGGGGCGGGGCGTGATTTCGGATCCAGCGGTGCACCAGCGGGTGATCGACGAGTTGCGGGCTTTCATTTGCACGGAGACCCCCTTACGGTGGGCACGCCTGACCGAATCACCCATTCTGGGACCGGCGGGCAACAAAGAATTCCTCGTGCTGCTTGAAAAAGAGACTCCAGCCCATTAAGCGCTTCGGCCTCGTCGCCAACCTCGACAAGCCGTTCTGTCAACGCGCCGTCCCGCAGGCGGCCGAGTGTCTGCGCCGGCTGGGTGGCTCGCTGGTCGTGGACCAGGCCACCGCCGGGCTGTTGAGCGAGGCCGTGACCACGCTGGAAGACACCGCCGCCGTCGCCCGGGTCGTGGATGTCCTGCTCGTGTTTGGTGGCGACGGCACGATGTTGCGCGCCGGGCGCGAAACCGCCGGCAGCGGCACGCCGATCTTTGGAATCAACACCGGGCATCTGGGGTTTCTCACCGGTTCCAATCTGCGTCAGATGCCCGAGGCGCTGGAGCAGATTGCCGCCGGTTCGTTCCGCGTGGCGGATCGCGCGGTGATCGAAGCTCGTGGCCGCGTGGCGGATCGCCCCTTCGAGTTGCTCGCGCTGAACGATGTGGTCATCAGCCGGGGTGCCTCCTCCCGCGTCATCGAACTGGAAGTGTTGGTCAACGGCGAACTGCTCACGCGCTACCGGGCGGACGGCTTGATCATCAGCACCCCGACGGGTTCGACCGCGTATTCGCTCTCGGCGGGTGGCGCGATTGTCAGTCCCGAGGCCGACGTGTTCGCGTTGACGCCCATTTGTCCGCACACGTTGTCGAATCGTTCCGTCATCGTGAGTCTCAAGTCGAAACTTCAGGTCAAGGTGCTCAATGACAAACCCGCTACAATCCTTGCCGCCGACGGGCAGGTGGTGCAGGAACTCGCCGGCGGGGTCGAGGTCACCATGCGCCGCAGCCGGCGGCGCGTGAAGCTCGTGCAGCTCAATGGCCAGTCCTTCTTCGGGACGTTGCGTGCCAAACTTCATTGGAGCGGCTCTGCGGTTTAGCCCTCGCTTCGGGGGCCGATGCGTGAGATTTTCCCGCCCATGACGGTGATGCCCCCTCCGCTGAAGAATGTGACGCTGGAGCCGCGCGACCTGGCGGATCTTCGCTATGCCCGGTCGTTGTTGGAGAATCCTGGCTTCGCGGTTCGGCTGGCCAATCTGCTCGGAGCACCCATCGAGAAGGGCTTCAGCTTGCTGCCCGCAAACTGGTCGAACTCGGTTCACAAGGCGGTTCACAAGGCGCTGCGCGTCTCGTTGCGCGTGGCGGCCACTTCACTGCGTTCCGGCAAGGCGGGTAAGCGTGCTTCGCTGGGTTTTCATCGGCTGTTTGCCGGCGTTTCCGGCGGGATCGGTGGCGCCTTTGGACTGGCCGCCCTGCCGGTGGAACTCCCGCTTTCCACCACCATCATGCTGCGGTCCATCGCCGACGTGGCCCGCAGCGAAGGCCATGATCTGCGCGATATGGCAACGCGGCTCGCCTGTCTGGAAGTCTTTGCGCTGGGTGGTCGGTCGCAATCCGATGACGCGGCGGAGAACGCCTACTGGGCCATGCGTACGGTGCTGGCCGGTGCCATCACCGAGGCGGCCACGCATCTCGCGCGGCACGGGCTCGCCCAGGAATCCGCGCCCGCGCTTGTCCGGTTCATCTCGGTTATTGCCTCCCGTTTTGGCGTCGTCGTCTCCGAGCAGGTGGCGGCCAAGGCGGTGCCGGTCGTGGGCGCGGCGACGGGCAGCGCGCTCAACGTTTTGTTCACCGCCCATTTTCAATCGATGGCGCGCGGACATTTCATCGTGCGGCGATTGGAACGCGTTTACGGCCCGACCATCGTGCGTGAAGTGTACGAGCAGCTTGAGCTGCCGGCGCGTTGAGCCGGAATGTTGCCATGACGGAAAACCATTCACCCGAAGAGTTGCACGAGTTGCATCCCGCCGATCTGGCGGATCACTTGCAGCGGCTTTCGCTGGAGGAGGCGCGGGAGGTCATCCTGTCACTCACCCGGCGCAAGGCGGCCGCCGCCCTGGTGGATGTCGAGGAAGAGCAGGCCCTCGAACTGATCGAGACGTTGACGGATGAGCAGTTGATCGGACTGCTCGTGGAATTGCCGCACAACGAGGCCGCTGATCTGCTCGGTTTCCTGCCGGCGGATCGCCAGCGGGTCGTGCTGGACAGGATGCCGGCCGAGCACGCGACGGACATCCGCCAACTGCTTCACTATTCCGAGGATTCGGCGGGCGGCATCATGACCGACCGGTTCATCGCGCTGCGCGGTGATCAAACCGTGCAACAGTGCATGGAAATGTTGCGCGCCCGCGGCGGTCAGGAGCGCGAGGATGTTTCGTATCTTTACGTCACCGACCATGCCCGGCGGCTGCTTGGCGTGGTGCCGATTCGTGAACTCGTATTTGCCCGGCCGGACAAACGTATTTCCGAGATCATGAAAGGTGAACTGGCGA
This sequence comes from uncultured Verrucomicrobiota bacterium, assembly GCA_964463815.1. Classification (GTDB taxonomy): domain Bacteria; phylum Verrucomicrobiota; class Verrucomicrobiia; order Limisphaerales; family RI-55; genus RI-55. Next base: position 3,893 of record CAYXDZ010000092.1, read on the forward strand.
CGGTCCGCGTCGATGATGACCAGGAGGAAATCGCGCGGCGCTTCGAGCATTACCACTTTCTCGGCCTGCCGGTGGTGGATCGCCTGGGGCGCCTCGTCGGTATTGTGAAGGCCTCCGATGCGTTGGAGATCGCCCGCGAGGAGGCCACCGAGGACATGCAGTTGATGGTCGGTCTTTCCGGTGAGGAACGAGCGCTTACGCCGTGGAACAAGGTCGTCGGCCGTCGCCTGCCGTGGCTTTATGTCAACCTCGCCACCGCCTTCCTCGCCGCGTTCGTGGTCGGCATGTTCGAGGAAACCATCGCGAAGTGGACCGCGCTGGCGATCTTCCTGCCCATCGTCGCGGGGCAGGGTGGCAACGCGGGCATGCAGACTTTGACCGTGATTATTCGCGACATGGCGCTCGGTGAATTGACGCCGGGCGACGGCCGCCGCGCGTTGTTCAAGGAAATGGCGCTCGGTCTGGTAAACGGCCTGGCCATCGGGCTGGTGGTCGGCTTGATCGGCTGGTGGTGGAAGGACAGTCCCGAACTCGGTTTGGTGGCGGGCGCGGCCATGCTGCTCAACCAGCTCGCCGCCGCGTTCTCCGGCGTGCTCATCCCTTTCGGTCTCAAGTGGTGTAAGATCGATCCCGCGTTGGCTTCCAGCATCTTCCTGACCACGGTGACCGACGTGGCCGGCTTCTTCTTCTTCCTCGGTCTCGCCGCGCTGGCGCTGCGTTACTTTGGAATCTGATGTGGCCGCCCCTGGCTGCACGGGAAAAATTGGATCTAGAGTTGGCAACCGGCGTGAATTGAGGCGACGCTTGGGGAGTCACACTACTCAGTTCTTCTTTGCGATGTACCCACTACCCAACTTGCGTTCCACTTCTGCACACCGCGCCATCGTCCTCGGTTTGATCCTCGCGGGGTTTTCCGGTTCCATTTCTCTGATCGCCGCCCAGCCCCAGATCCGCTGGGCCACGAGTGTCATCGAGCGGAGCAGCCAATATGGCAGCCCCGCTTACGGAGCTGTGCAGGCTTTGGGGGAGCCCAATGTTTTTCCCGACCACGCGGACGACGCCCAAGCCTGGGCCTCGGCCACGGCGGACGGCCGGCGCGAGTTTCTGGCGCTGGCCTACAACGATCCGATCCAAGCCGCGGGCGTGGCGATCTTTGAAACCTATAACCCCGGTGCCGTGGATCGTGTCGAAGTGCGCAATTTGGGCACGGGCGAATGGGTCGAGGTCTGGACCGGCACCGCCACCGCGCAGCCCAAGGAGGCCCGCGTGTTCATGGTTTCCTTTCCGCTGACGACCTTCCTCGTGGACGGCGTGCGGCTCGAACTGGACAGCCCGGCCGTCGCCGGCTGGAACGAGATTGATGCGGTGGCTTTGCTGGATGCGGACCCGGCCGCAGTGGGGCCGCTGGTGAGCGCATTCGAGGCCACCTCGTTCGGGGTGGACGAGCTCTACACGGAACTGGCGGCGGAGACGGTGACGGGTCGGGTGTGGCTCACCGACTCGTTCCACGGCGTGGCTTCGGCCGAGTTTCAGCTCCTCGACCCGGCGGGTGCAGCAGTCGGCCAGCCCCTGGCCGCCAGCCGTGTGGATGTATTTGGATCCAGCATTTACCGCGACCAATGGACCGGATCGGTGATCATCCCGCAGGGATCGCCCACCGGCGTTTATGGGGTGCGCATCCACGCGACGAGCCTCGGGGGCGGAGCGAGCATAGTAGATCAGCCGGGTTTGTTCACCGTCGCGGATACTCTGCCGCGGCCGGGTAGGTATTACCGGTGGACCAAAGTGATCGAGGTGGGTGACGTGGGACACTCGATTGCGGGCCGGCAGTTCACCGTCCAGGACTTCGGCGTTTTCCTGCCCCCCAATCCGCTCGTCAATCGCCTCGGCGAAATCGCCTTCTCCGCCCGCTTGCGCGATCAGAATCAAGTCTTTGCCTCGGCCACCTATCTGCAATCGGCTGAAACACGACGCGTGCTGGTTAACAGCCAGGTCACGGGCTTCAGCGGGACGGCTAATTCATTGAACGATGCCGGGTGGGTGGCGTTTATCGGATCAGAAACCGGCGGCACGATTCCTCAAGGCATTTACAAGTCCAATGGCGAGGAAACGGTGCTCATCGACGATACCCCGGACACCGACTTCCCAAGGATCAACAACGCCGGCCAGGTCGCCTATCTCAGGGGCAAGCAGGACACTTTTGGATACGATCTCTGGCGAGGGGATGGCAGCAGCAAGGGCCGCCTCGTCGAGAGTCGTGTCAAGTTTCCCAGCCCCCCGGGCTCGGTGGTCTCTGGAGAGCAACCAGAACTGGAAAACCTGGTGATGGGCGACATCGCCGACAACGGGAGCGTGTATTTCGGAGCTCAAATGCGGGTGTTCGATCAATCCAATTCGATTTACAGCGCGATCGGGCGGACTCGCTCCGACGGGTTTTCGCTCCTCTCCCGCGCCGCTCCTCGCAGCGGAACTTTCTATACGGCGGTGGGGGGATGGGCCACGCCCCACTATACCGAGGCGTTGGCGGGCAGCCCCGACGGGAAGCTCGCTTTTGTAGGATATGTTGATCCGGTGGTGAATGTTGCGCTGCCCCCACCCCAGGTGGGGATAGGTTTCGTGCTGCGGCCCACAACTTTCATCGCCGCCGGGCCGGGTTCATACTATGATTCCTCGCTGTCGGAAGACGGCTCTCTTCGCGGCCTTTCCGTTAACGACCGGGGCGTTTCCGTTTACATCCAAGGCAAATCCAACAGCCGACAGTGGCTCAAGGTTACGTCCCTGCCGCGCTACCAACGAACCATTTTGCGCAGCAACCATTACCTCGATGGTCGGCGGGTCGAACAGATGCAAACAAGCCACCAGGCGATCGATCCCCGGGGCCGTGTGGTGGTCCTGGTTCGATTCACCGACGGCCACGAGGCCATCTACCGGGCCGATCCGGTCACCGGCGAGACGGCGTCTCTGCCGGAATTTCCGGACGCGGAAAGCACGGTCCCTCCACAGGGCCTGCTCCGTTATCACTTCGAGAATGCGGCGAGCGCTTCCTGGCTGGCTCTGCCCCCGCGCGGCGAAATCACCTTGCGAGTGCTGACCGGCGGCGGCCGGATCCGCGAGTTGCTGGCGATTTCCCCCGGTTTGGTCCGGCCGGTGGAAGTGGTCATCGATGATCAGGTGGTGGGGCAGTGGCGCCCGGGTGAACCATTCGATCTGGTGGCCCGGACCGGCGCTTCATCCGCCGCGGTCACGCTGCGCAATCTCGCGGTGAACGAGGGCTTCACCGGTTCGCTGGCCATCCTGCCGGTCTTCAACAATCCGACCGTGGAACTTGAAGTGGACGGCGTGGCCGTTCCGCTACTGCGGCAGCCCAACTCGCGCGCCGCCCTGCCCGGGGACCTGCTGTCCCTGCCGGCCACGGCGGTGGACGATCCGGGCTTCACGTATGAATGGCGCAAAGCCGGTGTGGCGCTCTTGGACAGCGACCGTCATTGGGGCAGCGCAACGGACACCTTGGGGGTCTATCCCTTCGAGCCGGCCGATGCCGGGGAGTATGAATTGACCGCCACCGGCGCGGCTGGCGGCGCAAGCGTCACCGTCGAGGTGTTTAACGCGCTCACGTTTGGCAACTGGGTGGCGCAGTTCTTCCCGGAAGTGGGCGACGACCCGGAATTGCTCGATCCAGGTGCCACACCCCAGGGGGATGGCGTGCCCAACATCGTCAAGTACGCGTTCGGCATCGATCCCACACGACCGATGACCGCCGGGGAAACCGACCGGTTCGCCCGCGTCAGCCGGATCATTTCGGGGGCGGCGACCGAAGTGGAAATCACCGTGACATTGAACCCCGCAGCGACCGAAGCCGGACTGGCCGTCTTTGCGTCGCCCGACGCCGGCGCGGAATCGTGGACGCAGGTGCCGGCGGAGGAACTGGTCGTGCGCGAAACATCCGGCCCGGAGGGACGGACGCTCACCGTGGGCCTGCCTCCTGCCACCGACGCCACGCAGTTTTATCAAATACAACTGGCCTATCAGCCCCGGTAGTCGCGCCGTCCGCCAGAGGCCGTCGCAAACGAATATGCGCTCCGCCCGGCTTTGGTTCGGAAATGCAAACCGCGTGGAAGTTTCGTTCCACGCGGCCGATGATGGACGCTTCAATGGATCAGCCGCTCAGCTCCACCCCTTGGCCAGGCCCAGGCCGCGGACGTAGCCAATGCACTGCGCGGCGTCGGTGATGTTGTGGTCCCAGTTGGTCTCGTATTCGACCGACACGTTGCCCTCAAAGCCCTGGCCGCGCACTTCGGCGAGCACGCCTTTCACGTCGCCGATGCCGTTGCCCCAGACCACGTCCTCGCCCTGCTGGCTCGGGCGGTCCTTCAGGTGCAGCGCATGCACGCGGCCCTTGAGGATTTGCACGCACTCGACCGGGTTCAGCCCCGTGCGAATCCAGTGGCCGGTGTCGCCGCACGCGCCGATGCGCGGATCGCGATCCTTCACCAAACCGGCAATGTACTTCGGATCCCAGACCTTGTAGTTCGCGTCGTTCGGCCGGCGGGGATGGTTGTGGTAACAGACCTTCACATCGAATTCCTTCGCCAGCTTCTCGACCGTGTCGATGGCGTCGTCGGACTCGGTGGTGACGCCGTACAGGTTCCAGCGTTTGGCAAACTCGAAAATCTTGCGCGCGCCGGCCTCCTCGCGCGGGATGCCGACCACGCCATAGTTCATCGGCGTGACCTTCCATTTTTCGAGCTGCTCCTTGACCTTGGCGTGGGCGTGCTCGGGCGCGTCATGGCCCCAGCGGACCTCCGGTTCCTCCTTGCTCAGAGATTGGCCCGGAAAAAACTCGATGACCTTCCCGCCCGCCCGTGCGGTGAACTCGATGGCCTCGAACACCGTGAAGCGGTTGAAGGTCCAGCACTGGCAGCCGAGGAAGAAGCCGCCGACCTTTGCCGAGTCCGGTGCGGCAAACCGGGCCTGGGCGGCGGAGGGCCGCAGCAGGGGCAGGGTGACGGCCGCGGCGGCGAGCGAACCGAGAAACTGACGACGGGGCAGGGAAGTAGTGTTCATGGCGGGTGTGAGTGGGTTTTGGGTTACGAGTTACGGATCAGGATCACGAATCACGAATCACGAATCACGAATCACGAATCACGAATCACGAATCACGAATCACG
>CAYXDZ010000092.1:9160-10562 GCA_964463815.1 uncultured Verrucomicrobiota bacterium
ATCACGAATCACGAATCACGAATCACGAATCACGAATCACGAATCACGAATCACGAATGACTGGAAACGGACGCTCGCAGCGGGGTAAAGCTTCAAGCCGGTTGGCAATCATTTCAGCGGCCGCCGCGCAACCATTCACCACCGTGGCACTGGTAGGTGTAATACGCCTCCGGCCCCAGCAGTTGCTCGAAGGCCTGCTGCGACTCGCGCTGGATGGCTTGCAACGCGTCGCGACGCTGGGCGGCGGTGAGCTGTTGATTGGCGCGGATCTGTTCCCCGGCAGCCTCGGCATCGCGGCGCATCTGCATGGCCTCCGTGACCGCTTGCGGCGGCAGTTCGAAACGCTCGGCCAGGTCGTAAAGCTGGACGTAGTTCTGGTCGTTCGCTTGTTGCATCACGGCGAAGCGGTCGTCGCCGAGCAGTTCGCGGATGCGATCATCCAAAATCTCGGCCAGGGGGTTGCGAAGACTCTCGATCTGTTGGTCGCTAAATCCGTATCGGTTGGCGAACGCAGAGGTGTTGTCCTGCGCTTCCAGTTTCCATTGCGCGATCTGCTGGAGTTCCTCGGGACTGGCTTCAAAACCGCGCAAATTGTTAGCCCAATTTGCATCGCCAGTGGCGCGTAACTGCCATTCAAGCCCGGCTTCCGGTCCCATCAACTCTTGCAGGGCACGACGATGTTCGGCGGCGAATTCGCTTCTAGCTTTGCGGCCGGCTGCGGTTATTCCCCCCCGGTCATCAAAATGGTCTGCTCTCAATTCGTCCCGCTTTCGCTCGTAAGCTTCCTGCAGCTCAATCGCACGCTGTCGGACCTCCGGATCGAGATGTCCAAACTGTTGTTCCCAATCCTGCTGCTTCCGCAGACGTTCTTCCGCTTCGTTGGCTTGTGATAGTCCCGCGAGGACAGTTTGTTCGAGGGCGTTGTGCTTTTGGTCCAGTGTCTCCAACTGCTCCAGCGCCTCCTTCAGCGGCCCGGTCTTGGGCTCGAAGCCGTGGCGGGCGATTTCGTCCCAGAAGATCGGGTTCACGGCCGCAAGAATCGGCCGGCGCTCGGCGTAGCGCTCGCGACGCAGCGCGGCGAGCAGGATATCGCGCACCGTCTCGGAGGGACAGCCGACCACCAGCAGGTTCGTGCGGAACTGGCCCCAGTCGGCGGATGCCAGCTCGTTCCAAGTTGGCCAGATCAGTTCCGGTGTCGGCGCGCTCTGCGTGAGCACCACTTCATTCGTGATCACGCGGACGACCGGTTCAGCCACCATCGCCTCATTGGCTGCGGACGGCAGGCTGGCTTCCGGATCGGGCCGGCTGCGCGCCTTCCAGGCCAGCGCGGCGAACAGCACGTTCAGCCCGAGCGAAAGGATCAAGACGACGCGCCAGTTCATCGCCCACCTCCCGTGTCGGC
>CAYXDZ010000093.1:0-1699 GCA_964463815.1 uncultured Verrucomicrobiota bacterium
CCGGCGCGGGTGATCGTGCCGAAGCGCTACGCCTGGAAGGGCGCGAAATGGGTTCGGGAGATTATTTTCCTCGACCGTGATCTGCTGGGTTTCTGGGAATTGCGCGGTTATTCCAACACGGCCGATCCGTTCACCGAGGATCGCTTCGCCTGACCCGGGCGGTGGCGGTTTCTGCTCATGCGCACCATCTACTTCGATTACAACGCCACCACCCAGCTTGATCCGGCCGTGCGGGAGGCGATGCTGCCCTTCCTCAACGAGGAATATGGCAACCCTTCCAGCGTTCATCACGTGGGCCGCCGGGCGCGGGCGTTGCTGGACGAAGCCCGCGACCGGGTTGCCACGGTGTGGCGGGCCAAGCCGTCGGAGGTCATTTTCACCAGCGGCGGCACGGAGGCGAACAACCTGGCGATATTTGGCACGGCGCGGTTGCTCCGGGACAAGGGTCGACATTTGATCACTTCGCGCATCGAGCACCACGCCGCGCTGCATTGTTTCGAATACCTGCAACGCAAGGAAGGCTTTGCAGTGACTTACCTGCCGGTGGACCGCGAGGGACGCATGGCTCCGGATGCCCTGCGCGCGGCCTTGCGCCCGGACACCATTCTGGTTTCGTTGATGGCCGCGAACAACGAGGTGGGCACGCTCCAGCCCGTGCCGGAGTTTGGGGCGATCTGCCGGGAGCGTGGAGTGATCTTTCACACCGACGCGGTGCAGTGGTTCGGCAAGGAACCGTTTGAATCCATCCACCAGTTCAACGCGGACCTGGTGAGTTGTTGTGCGCACAAGTTTCACGGACCCAAGGGAGCCGGGGCACTGTTCATTCGTTCCCCGCTGCATCCCGATCCCATTCTGTTTGGCGGCGGTCATGAGAATGAACGTCGCGCCGGCACTGAGAATCTGCCGGCAATTGCGGGTTTTGCCCACACCACCGAGTTGTTTGTGCGACAGCCGGTGTTTGATCAGGCTTTCCTTGAACCCTTGACCAGGAGGCTCGCAGAGATCATCGGCCAATTGCCGAACTGCACCCTGATAACCCCAAACTACGACCGCTTGTCGAACACGGTGGCCTTTACGATGGCCAAGTCCGATGGGTTGACGGTCCTGGCCAATCTCGATCTGGCGGGTATTTGCGCTTCCAGTGGCTCCGCTTGTTCGGCTGGCTCACTGACTCCCTCTCACGTGGTCGAGGCCATGGGATACAGCCAGGAAGCGGCGGCGGCGCTGGTTCGCTTTTCACTCGGTCGGGGTAATACCGTTGACGAGGTTGAAGAAGTGATTCGGGCGTTGCCGGAGATTATGCTTCGTTCACAAGTAGGTGTTTAGGCTGTCGGCTGCCTGTGAATATCTGTCCAAGCGTTTACCAGCTTCTCGTAAGCCTGCCTTGCCGGGGGTTTGCCGGGCGCTTCTTAACATTCGTGAACGTGCGTAAGTGCCTGTGCCAACCTTGACACTGCAAGTTGTTTCCATTATCCACACCCCTTATTACGGATAGCTTTTAGAATCTTTCCTGAATCATCTTAATGAACCTGACCATCGCCAAGGACCAGTTGATCAGCGGCCTGCAGGCCGTCCAGAATATCGTTGGCAGCCGGACAACGCTGCCGATTCTTTCCAACGTGCTGATCCGGGCCGAAGGAAGTCATCTGGAACTGACCGCCACCGATCTCGATGTGTCCGTGTCCTGTACGGTGGAAGC
>CAYXDZ010000093.1:1799-10412 GCA_964463815.1 uncultured Verrucomicrobiota bacterium
GGCGGTTGGCGTTGGTGGATGAGGAGGTGGACATTCCGCAGGCGGTGAATGGGGATTACATCATTCCGGCGAAGGCGATCAACGAGTTGAACCGCCAGTTGACGGAGACGGGGACCATTGAGCTGCGCTTCGGAGAGAACCAAGCTTCGATGCGCTTGAAACCGGAAAAAGGGCCGGAAGTGCGGATCACGACCAAGTTGATCGAGGGCAATTATCCGAATTACCGGCAGGTGATTCCTTCGGAAATGAAGGAACGGGTGACGTTGTCGCGCGAGGAACTGCTGCACGCGCTGAAGCGGGCGGAGATCATGACCAGTGACAAGGCGAACTCGGTGAAAATGGCGTTCACGAAGAACAATCTCGCGATCACTGCAAACTCACCCGATGTGGGCGAGGCACGCGAGAGCATCGCCATCAATTACAAGGGAGCCGACATCGCGGTGGCCTTCAATCCTGGCTACCTGATCGAACCGCTCAATGCGCTGAGCGATGAGGAAGTCTATTTCGAGCTGATCGACGAACTGAGTCCCGGGGTGTTGAAAATCAACGGCCCGTTCCTCTACGTCGTCATGCCGATGCGCCTGAGTTAAGGGGCTGGGGAAACCGATCAGAACGTTGGCGCAACCGCCCTCTGCTGACGCATTGTTTCCGCCTCCAACACTACCTCCATTCGGCGCAGGTCTTCCGCGATTGAGGTGCTGACAATCAGGTAGTCAAACTTCGACCATTCGGCCAGTTCGGTTGCCGCTTGTTGGAGGCGGCGGGCGAGGGACTCGGCTGATTCGGAGGCGCGTTTATTGAGGCGCTGCTCCAAATCTGCCATTGAGGGTGGGGTGAGAAACACCGAGATCAGCCGTCCGGCTAGTTGGGGATCGGATTGCGCGGCTGCACGAACGGAGTTGGCACCTTGAACATCGATGTTGAGGATCACGTGGCGGCCGGATTGAAGTTTGTTCAAAACCTCGGATTTCCAAGTGCCATAGAGGTTTTCATAGACGGAGGCGTGTTCCAGAAAATCACCGGCAGCCACTTGGGCGAGAAACGCCTCACGCTGGAGGAAATGGTAATGAACCCCGTTTTCCTCGCCCGGCCGTGGCGCGCGAGTCGTGCAGGTGACCGCCCGAGTGACGTTTGAATGCTTGGCCAGCAACTGATCGCAAAGCGTCGTCTTGCCGCCGCCGGAGGGGGCGGAAAGCAGAATCAAGAGTGGAGTGGTAGGAGCCATGAGATAGCCGACTATTCGACATTCTGAGCCTGCTCGCGGAACCGTTCCAGTTCGGCTTTCATCTCGATGATGTGACCGGCGATGGCGGCATCATTCGCCTTGGAACCAATGGTGTTAATTTCGCGATTCATCTCCTGCACCAGGAAATCCAACTTGCGCCCCACCGGGTCCCGGGCACGCGCACAATCGGCGAACTGGGCAAAATGACTTTGCAGCCGGGTAAGCTCCTCGGAAATGTCCGAGCGATCCGCGAACAAGGCGATTTCCTTGACGATTCGCTCGTCATCCAGAGGAACCGGCAGACCCGCCGCAGTCAGCCGCGCGACCAGTGCATCGCGGTAACGGGTCGCCACTGCTGGCGCGACCGCGGCGATGGCGGCGGTGGATTTTTGGAGAGCCGCGATCCGCAAGCGCAGATCCTTGCAGAGGGCGGAGCCTTCTTTGGCGCGCATTTTCAGGAAGGCAGTCAGGGCTGCTGAGAGGGCCTTTTGGACCGCCGCCCAGAGACTTTCTGGATCTTCGAGCGGGCTGTGGATCTCCACCACACCCGGGGCGCGCAGCAGCGCTTCGAGCGAAAGGACGCTTTCGAGTTTGAGTTTCTTGCCGAGCTGGCGAAAGCCCTTCACGTATTGGCGGGCGAGTTCAGTGTTGAACTCCACGCGGCCGGCGGAGCGATTCTTCCCATAATCAACGGACAACCGCAGCGTGATGCGGCCGCGGGAGATGTGTTGATTGAGGTGATCGCGGATCTTGGATTCCAAGGACTCCAATTCGCGGGGCAACGCCAGGTTGATCTCGGCCTGCTTGCGGTTCACGGAGCTCAGCTCGATCACGATGCTCAACCCTTCAAATGTCGCCGTCCCACGGCCGTAGCCGGTCATCGAATTCATACCCGGCCGACTATGCTGAACCGGCCGCATGGCAGCGATTCAAAATTTGCGCGAAGCCGGAATGAAAGGTTCCAACAGGAGCGCGAACCGACCATGAAGCCGTCCCGGTGGCCGGGCAAACGTGGATTTTCCTTGTTTGGCGGAACCGCTGGGGGCCATTAAACACGGCGATATGAACGAACAGTTGAGCCAGCGCTGGGAGCGATTTACAAAGTATCATCTGCATTGTCCGGAGGTCGGACTGTCTCTGGACATCAGCCGGATGAAATTTGACGATGCGTTTCTTGAGCAGCTTGAGCCCGCCATGAAGAAGGCGCAGGCGGAAATGGCGGAACTCGAGCAGGGTGCCCTTGCCAACCGGGATGAGAACCGGATGGTGGGGCACTACTGGTTGCGCAATCCCGGCCTCGCACCCCAGCCCGAAATCACGCAGGCGATCGAGCAAACCTTGCTGAAAACCGAGAAGTTCGCGGAGGCGATCCATACCGGCTCCATTCGCGGCGCGGCCGGACGGTTTGAGAATCTGTTGGTGATCGGCATAGGCGGGTCAGCATTAGGTCCACAATTTGTGGCGAAGGCATTGGGACATCCTGGCAAGCGGAAGTTGAATCTTTTCTTCATTGATAACACCGACCCAGATGGAATTGACCAGATACTGGCCGATATTGGACAAGCGTTATCGAAAACGCTTTGTCTGGTTATTTCAAAATCCGGGGGCACTAAGGAAACACGGAATGGCATGTTGGAAGTGAAGAGTGCCTACGAAAAGGGGGGACTTCAGTTTGAACAGCATGCGGTGGCGATCACTGGTGAGGGAAGTGAGTTGGACAAACTGGCGGAGCAGGGCCGTTGGTTGGAGCGCTTTCCGATGTGGGACTGGGTGGGCGGACGAACGAGCGAGCTTTCTGCGGTGGGCCTTTTGCCCGCCGCTCTCCAAGGGTTGGACATTAAAGGGTTGTTGGAGGGAGCCAAGCTTTGTGACCAAGCCACCCGAAACCCTGAGATATGGCGAAACCCGGCAGCTTTAATTGCTGCAATGTGGTTTGCAGCCGGTAACGGTAAAGGAAGCAAAGACTTGGTAGTTTTGCCCTACAAGGATCGCCTGGAGCTGTTTTCCAAGTATCTACAACAATTGATCATGGAGTCGCTCGGTAAGGAGCAGGATCGTGGCGGATCCGTTGTGAATCAAGGACTTGCGGTTTATGGAAACAAAGGTTCGACGGACCAGCACGCTTACGTGCAGCAGTTGCGGGACGGCATCAATAACTTCTTTGTCACGTTCATCAATGTGCTGGAAGACCGGACCAGTGAATCGATTGAGGTGGATGCGGGCGTGATGACAGGCGATTACTTGAATGGGTTTTTTATGGGAACTCGGGAGGCGCTTTACCAGAATCAGCGACAGTCGATCACCATCACGATTGACCGCGTCGATGCCAAGGCGGTTGGAGTCTTGATAGCACTGTTCGAAAGGGCAGTTGGGTTGTACGCCAGTGTTATTAATATCAACGCGTATCACCAACCAGGTGTGGAAGTCGGTAAACGCGCCGCCGCAGGTGTGCTCACACTGCAAGCAAGAGTCATCGAGCTTCTGCAGTCCAATTCAACCCGGGCGATGACTCCGATTCAGATGGCCGAGAAATTAGGCGGAGACGCCGATCCCGAGGCCATCTTCCTTATCTGTGAGCACCTAGCTGGCAGCAGGCGAGCAGGCGTCCAACGGATCAAGGCCGATCCGCTTTGGAGTTCGAGCTATCGAGTGTCTTGATGGACTACATATATCCCAGTTGCTACGGCGTCATCGTCGTGGGAGGTGGACACGCTGGCGTTGAAGCGGCATTGGCTGCGGCCCGGATGGGTGTTCGCACGCTTTTGCTCACGGCAAATGTGGATACAATTGGCCAGATGTCGTGTAATCCCGCGATAGGCGGATTGGCCAAAGGCCACTTGGTCCGGGAGATTGACGCTCTCGGTGGTGAAATGGCGAGGACGACTGATCTCACCGGGCTGCAGTTTCGGATGCTCAACCGTAGCAAGGGGCCATCAGTGTGGGCACCTCGAGCACAATGCGATAAGAAGGCGTATCAATTCAGGATGAAGTGGGTGTGTGAGCGGCAAGAGAATCTCGAGATTCAACAGGCCAGCACCACCAGCATTATCAGTGAAGGTGAACGGGCGGTGGGCGTCCGGACCAGCATGGGGGTTGTTTATCGGGCAGATACGATCATCCTCACCACCGGAACGTTCATGCAGGGTCTCCTCCACGTGGGTGATCGAAACGAAAAGGGCGGCCGAGCGGGGGAGGCTCCCGCTGTTGGAATTTCTGATTCCCTGCGATCCATTGGTGTGCAACTCGGACGGTTTAAGACCGGAACTCCCCCCAGGCTTCTTAAGAAGTCGATTGATTTCTCCGGATTAGAGGAGCAGTCAGGTGAAGATCCCCCGCCCTATTTTTCCTATTGGAAAGAAGACTTGTTCCACGTGGAACAATCCGACGACGACTGCCAGGAGAGTTACCAATACCCAAGGGGATCCATACTGTCCGCAAACAAGGGACAAGTCGCTTGTCACATCACTTATACTTCGGCAGCGACGGCTGAGATCATACGACGAAATCTCCACCGATCCCCGATGTATTCGGGAAAAATCGAAGGCACCGGCCCAAGATACTGTCCCTCAATCGAGGATAAGATCGTCAAGTTCGCCGAGAAGGAGGCGCATCAGGTCTTTCTCGAGCCCGAGGGCATCGCCACCGATGAATATTACGTCAATGGGCTTTCCACCAGCCTCCCTTTTGAGGTGCAGGTTGAATTGCTGCGAACGATTAAGGGATTGGAGGACGCGGTTATCCTGCGCCCTGCGTATGCGGTTGAATATGACTACGCCCCGCCGACCCAGTTGAAGGCCAGTCTTGAAGCGAAGGTCTGTGAAGGGCTGTTCCTGGCCGGGCAGATCAATGGCACATCGGGATACGAAGAGGCTGCTGCGCAGGGTCTGATGGCGGGCATCAATGCGGCGCAAAAAGTCAAAGGGCGCGAACCGATCGTGATTGGTCGTGAACAGGGCTATATCGGCGTCATGATTGACGATCTCGTGACCAAAGGCATTGCCGAGCCATATCGCATGTTTACGTCGCGGGCGGAACACCGACTGTTGCTGCGACAGGACAACGCGGATTTGCGGCTGTCCGAATTGAGCTATGCCGTAGGATTGCTGCCAGAGCGAAACATCATCAAGGTGCGTGAGAAGCGGCGACAGCTTGAACAAGAATTGCAGCGTATCCGGACCCGGCGCGTGGGAGGAATGACTTTGGAGCAACTGCTTCGACGACCGGAAAACTCCTACCAAACCTTGGAAGGGCGTGATGAAACGCTAAGTCCTGAAGTTGCGACGCAAGTCGAAACTGAGGTCAAGTATGCCGGCTACATACGACGCCAGCACGATGAGGTGGCCAGAATTCAAGGCAGCGAAGATTGGCTGATTCCATCGAACTTGGAATATGGCCGGCTTCGCTCCCTGAGCAGCGAGGCGCGGCAGAAGCTCGGCTCAGTACGGCCCGAGACAATTGGCCAGGCTTCTCGAATCACAGGGATTACCCCGGCGGACATCGCGGTTCTGATGATTGCTCTCAAGAAGAAGTAGCTCCAACCGAAGGTGGGGCATTTTCCATTCTGAGAGACAATATGGCATACACAAGGGACGTTGAGACCCTGATACATCGACTATCCACGAGAGATGAAATTAGGTAATACATTGTAAATGAATGTGTTACATAACTTCAACACGCTGGATGGCCGCTTGCTTACACTGTTCGAAAGGCAAATTTTATGGCAAAAGTTTTGGGCATTGATCTTGGTACAACGAACTCCTGCATGGCGATCATGGAGGGAGGCGAGCCTGTGGTCATCGAGAACTCCGAAGGCAAGCGCACCACTCCGTCGGTCGTGGCGTTTACCAAGAGTGGTGAGCGGTTAGTCGGTGACGCCGCCAAGCGCCAGGCCGTGACGAACTCGCGTAACACCGTTTACTCGGTAAAACGCTTCATGGGCCGAAAATATGACGAAATTTCGGAAGAGGCGAAACGCGTGCCCTACAAGGTGGTCAAGGCTTCCAACGGTGACGTGGCAGTGGAGGTTGAGGTGGAAGGGAAGCCCAAGCAATTCAGCCCTCCGGAAATCTCCGCGATGATTCTGGCCAAGCTGAAAGCCGATGCCGAGGTACGGTTGGGCGAGAAGATCACCCAAGCTGTGATCACGGTGCCGGCCTATTTCAACGACTCCCAGCGTCAGGCGACCAAAGACGCCGGCAAGATCGCGGGCTTGGAAGTTTTGCGGATCATCAACGAGCCCACAGCGGCGTCGCTCGCCTATGGGCTCGACAAGAAGAAGGACGAGAAGATCGCCGTTTACGATCTCGGCGGCGGCACGTTCGACATTTCGGTCCTGGAAATTGGAGATGGCGTTTTCGAAGTCAAGGCGACCAACGGGGACACTCACCTCGGAGGCGACGACTGGGACAACAAGCTTATGGACTGGATTCTTGACGAGTTCAAGAAGGACCAGGGCATGGACCTGCGCAAGCAACCGGACGCGCTTCAGCGCATCAAGGAAGAGGCTGAGAAGGCCAAGATCGCCCTGTCCAGTTCACAGCAATACGACATTAATCTTCCCTTCATCACGGCCGATGCCAGCGGCCCGAAGCACATCAGCCTGAGCCTGACACGGGCCAAGATGGAGCAGATTTGCGATGATCTGTTCGAGCGGACGGTCACGCCGACCAAGGCCTGCTTGAAGGATGCCGAGCTCTCGTCCGACAAGATTGACGAACTCGTGTTGGTCGGTGGCATGACGCGCATGCCGCGGGTGGTGGAAACCGCCAAGTCCCTTGTCAACAAACCCCCGCATCAAGGCGTCAACCCCGATGAGGTCGTCGCCGTGGGCGCGGCCATCCAAGGTGGCGTGCTGAAAGGTGATGTGAAGGACGTCCTCTTGCTCGACGTAACGCCGCTTTCCTTGGGCATTGAGACCCTGGGCGGCGTCTTCACGCGGCTCATTGAACGCAATACCACCATCCCGACCCGTAAGTCGGAGATTTTCTCCACCGCCGCCGACAATCAACCCGGCGTCGAGATTCACGTGCTCCAGGGCGAGCGCCAGTTTGCGCGCGACAACAAGCCCATCGGCAAGTTCAAGCTCGACGACATTCCGCCGGCCCCGCGCGGCGTTCCGCAGATCGAGGTCACCTTCGACATTGATGCGAACGGTATTCTCCATGTTGGCGCGAAGGATCTCGGCACCGGCCGCGAGCAGAAGATCACGATCACGGCCAGCAGCGGTTTGTCCCAGGACGAAATCGAGCGCATGCGCAAAGACGCAGAAGCGCATGCCGACGAGGACAAGCAGCGCCGCGAAGAAGTGGAGACCCGGAACGAGGCGGACAATGCCGTTTACCGCTCCGAGAAACTGCTGAAGGAAAGTGGCGACAAGCTGCCCGCCGCCGACAAGGAAAAGATCGAGGGCGCGGTCAAGGCGGTGAAAGAGGCGCTGAACGGCACTGATGCCGCCGCCATCAAGGCAGCCAGCGAGAAGCTCAACGAAGCCTGGCAGGCAGCGTCCGCCGAGCTCTACAAATCCACCCAGGCCCAAGGCCAACCGGGTGCGGCACCGGGCGGAACCCCTGGTGACGAGAGTGGCGGTTCCACTGAGGAGCCCAAGTCCAAGTCCGCCAAGGACGAAGGCCCGATCATCGACGCCGAAGTGGTGGACGAGAAAAAGGGCTGATCCATTTTGAAACGGCCGCCGACCCGCCACCACGGAGTCGGCGGCCAGTTTTGAAAGCACCTTAACAATCAACCGGCGCGGGTGCGCCGGGGCTTGTTTTGCAACAACGCTAAAAACCAACAACAAAGAACCAAATACAGTATGGCACTGAACGTAAAACCGCTCGGCGACCGTGTTCTCGTGGAACCGGCCGAGGAGAAGGAAGTCAAAAAAGGCGGCATCATCATTCCCGATTCGGCCAAGGAAAAGCCGATGGAAGGCATTGTCGTGGCCCTCGGCACCGGCAAGACCGATGACAGCGGCAAGAAGGTTCCCTTCGAAGTCAAGAAGGGCGATCGCGTGCTCATCAGCAAGTACGGCGGCACGGAGATCAAACTCGACGGCAAGGAAATGAAGATCCTCAACAGTGACGATATCCTCGCGGTCATTGGCTAAACTTTAACCTACTCACAATAAGACTATGGCAGCAAAACAACTACTGTTCGACGAAGCCGCCCGGCAGGCTCTGCTCAAGGGCGTTTCCAAACTCGCGAAGGCCGTCGTGGCCACGCTCGGCCCGAAAGGCCGCAACGTCGTGCTCGACAAGAAATTTGGCTCCCCAACCGTCACCAAGGACGGCGTGACCGTGGCCAAGGAGATCGAGCTCGAAGATCCCTATGAAAACATGGGCGCCCAGATGGTCCGCGAAGTCGCCAGCAAGACGAGCGACGCCGCGGGT
>CAYXDZ010000094.1:0-10396 GCA_964463815.1 uncultured Verrucomicrobiota bacterium
ACGAACTTCCAGTCGTCATCGAGCAGCACGCTGAGGAACAGCCAGTCGAGCCACGACACATGATTGGGCACGAGCAACACCGGGCCGGGCGTCTTGAGGCCGTCGAGGTTGAACGCGCGGAAGCGGAAGCACACGCGGAGCAGGAAGTGGAGAAATGATTTCATGGATTCAATTGCGATAAGGAAATCAGGAATTGAGGAAGGAGTGCTGGCGGGTGCGAACAAAGCAGAGCACGGCCAGCAAACCGGCGATGAATACGCAGACCGGCCCCAGCCGCCGGTCCAATGGCAGGCGGCCAGCCGGTCCGAGGGATAACCCCCCGCCGATCACGGCTTCATCCCGCGCGAAGGGTGCGGAGGCAGTGACCTGGCCACGATGATTGACAAGTTGTGATACGCCGGAACTGGCCACCCGGAACAAAGGGACACCGTATTCCGCCGCGCGCACCGGCGGCACGCGGGAGTGAAGTTCATGCTGGTATTCACCCCACTCCATCATGTCCATCGTGGGGTTGATGATTGCCTGTGCACCCTGGCGGATGAGTTCATCTACGACGCGCGTGTAGCTGAGATCGTAGCAGGTGAGGATGCCAAGCTTCCCCCACGGCGAGTCCCAGACCTTGAGTTCAGGGGCCGGCAATCCGTCGGCGAAGAACTGGATGGGCACCGCCTTGACCTGCTTGAAGACGATCTCGCCGTCCGGTGAGATGACGAACGCGGTGTTGTAGAAATTGTCGCCAACGGGATCTTTACCGCCAACGATCAGGTGCTTGCGGTTCTCGCGACACCACTCGAGGACGTTGGTCGTAATCGGTCCGTCGAAGGTGTATTCGCTCAATACGATCAAGTCGGCGTCGGGATGGGCGGCGAGCACCTTTTCAAGCAACCGGGGAACGTGAGCGGGTTGCGGGAATTCCGACTGGATGCCGGCGACTTTGAGGGCGCGAGCGCCGGACACTCCTCCCGGCATGAACCCCCCTTCGGGCACATTGGTTGCCAGGGCAAGCAGGACGATGCTGGCCAACGGCACCAGCACTTGCGCCGTCCGCCACCGGAAGGGCGACACTCCTGTCACGCCGTCCGCCGACTGGGCGACAAGAGTGTCACCCTTCCACTTCACGAACAAACACAAGCTCACCAGGCTCATCAGGACGAAGCTCACTGTGTACATTCCTCCCGACACCAGCCAGGAGAGGGACGGCAGCGGGGCGAGCGCGTAGGCGGCGTTGATCCAGGAGAACCGCAGGTAGTAGAGCTCACTGCGGAAGTATTCGAGGCCGGTCCAGAGAAACGGCAGCGCAATCAACCACGCGCGCACGCCCCAGCGGGTACGAATCCGCCACGCGATCACGGAAAACAGTGCCAACCAGAAAGCGAGCACGAGCCAGAGCAGAACCGCGGGCGCACCAAAGATGGTCCAAAAGAAGCCCAGTTGCGGGGCATACACCGCCAACCCGATCAACAGCACGGGGTAGAACGCCTTGCGCCGCGAACGGGCCAGCGAGAGCGCGGCAAAGGAGGCGAACGTGCCCAGCAACAGGAAGCTCAACTGCGGAACAGCGTAGGCGAGATGCAAACAACCCGCACCGGCCAGGCCGATGAGGAAAACCTGCCAAAGTGGAAGTCCGGCGGACAAAGGAGCGCCGAGCATTGCCCGGCCGGACCTTTCCTGCGTCGCATTGCCGAGCGATGCTCGAAGCTCCGGATGGTGCTGGCCCACGACCTTGTCGGTCGTCTCACTCTCGATAGTTGGAGTTGATGTGTTCATGGTTTCCTCCTTTTTCAACTACTTCCCCGCCACCGCCGGCACGCGATCACCCGGCTTGGCGGACAACTTCATTCCCAGCGTCATCAGCACGACCACGACGGCGAGGCCGAGGAAGCATTGATGCGCGGTCCAGTCGAACTTGGTCATCACGCCGAGCAGCGCGGCACCGATCAACATGCCGGCGTAGTCCACGACGTTCTGGACGGCGATGGTCTTGCCGAGCGCCTTTTGATCGGTCTCGTGTTGCAACGAGGCGTTCAGCGGCACAATCAACAGGCCCGCCATGACGCCGGCCAACACCAGCACGGGCACGATGACCAGAAAACCCACACTGCCCGGCAGCCAGCCCAGCAACGCAATGCTCACGGCCAGTCCCAGGGCAAACAGCCATTGCCGCGAGAGGTTGCCGAGCCGCAGGAACCGGCCGGCGAGCACGCTGCCGCTGACGATGCCCAGCACGAGGCCGACCTTGAGCAGGGCCAGCTTCTTGTTGGTGATCTCCTCCGGACTCAGGCCCGCGCCCTCGAAGATGGAGATGCCCCACGCGTGCAGGTTGGTGCGCATGAACGCGGCCGCGAGCCAGAACAAGGCGCAGCCCAGCAGAATGCGCCCGATGCGACGGTGGGTCATCAAGCCGCCGAGATGCCGGAAGAATACCTGCACGCTCTCGCCCAGCCGCGCGGCGGAATTGCACGAAGTCCGCGACATGGCGCCGTTAAAGATCGTTGCCAACGCGTAGAGCACCAATGACGCGCCGTAGCAGACCGTGAGTGATTGCGTTTCATCATAGAGCCAGGCCCCGCCGCCAAGACCGCCCAGAATCGCAACGAGTGTCAGCATTTCGACCGTGCCGTTGGCCTTCACCAACCGCTCGGCCGGCACGACCTCGGGCAGAATGCCGTACTTCGCGGGTGAGTAAACGCAGGCCCCAATGCCGACCACCGTGTAGCCGACCACCTGCCAGAACAGCGCCGCGTGGTAATCGCCCGGCACCGCGAGAATGCCGGCGAAGCCGATCAGCGTGCCGAGAATCTTGATCAGGTTGCCGCCCAGCAGCCACGAAGTTTTCGGCATCCGGTCGTTGAGAAATCCCGCCAGCGGGGCGAGGAGAATGAACGGAATGAAGAACACCATGCTGAAGGTCGTGTTCGTTTCATTGACCTGCTGCTCGGTGATCTGCGCGGCACTCTTCATGAACGTCAGCGGCGCAAGAATGCCGGCGAGCAGGAAGTTGTCGCCAAAGGCGCCGAGGAACTGGCCGGTGAGGAGCAGCGGGTAATTGCGTCCGTTCTTCATATCAGTGGCTTTCCAGTTGGGCGGCGATGCGCGTGACCGTGGTGTCAATTTCGGCGAGCTGGCGGTTGAACTGCGGCAACTCCTTGAGCGGGATCGCCGCGAACGCGGCCTCGGCCCGGGCGTAATACTCGGGGAGAATTTCTTCGACCAGTTTCGCACCCGCCCCGGTGAGCTGCACGCTGTAGGCGCGACGGTCGCCCGGCACCGCCTTGCGTACCAGCAGGCCGCGCTTCTCCAGCCGGTCCACCAGTCCGGTGACGTTGGAGCGGTGCGTGATCAGCGCCTGGCTCAGCGCGGTCTGGGTGAGTCCGTCGGCGTGGCCGCCGAGCAGGTTGAGGATGTTGAACTGGCTGGGCGAAAGCTCCCAGCGGGCGAAGAACAGGCGGCTGGCGTTCCAGATGGTTTCCGAGGTGCGGAGCAACTGGAGCAAGGCTTCGTAGCGGCGGCGCGTCGCGGTTGGAATCGTGTTCACAGCCGTCTGTCTATCAATCGATTGTTTATACGTCAACAATCTGGTTCATCGAATAAACCGATGAAGCGATTGAGCGGGGCCAAGCTCCCGGTTTCCAAGGAACGCCGGCCGTCGTGAACCACGCGAAGCCGCCGGAATGCGAGAGGGGAAGGGCCGCGCCAGGGGGGCGCCCTACCCTGCCCTCCCAGCCGCTTGAGTCACGAACTCCCGGATCACCCGCATCTCGGACTCGCCGTAAATGGTGTGTTCCTTGGGAAACTCGCGCCAATCGATCTGCAAGCCGCCCTGCTTGAGCAAGGCGAAACAATCCTTGGCCGCAGCAAAGGGGATCAAGGGATCGAGGGTGCCGTGCGTGATCAGGAAGCGTTGCTCCTTTGCGACCACGGATTGTTCGGCAAGCAACGTCGCCGGCTCATCGGCCCAGCCGCTGATGCCCACGATACCGGCCAGCTTGTGCGGGTAGCGAATTGCAATCTCGCAGGACATGAGGCAGCCCTGTGAAAAGCCGAACATGAAGGTGTGCCCGGGCGCAAAGCCGCGCTCGCGTTGGGCATCGAGCAACCGGAAGAGCAGGTCGCGGCTGCGTTTGATCGCCGGACCGCGTTCGCCGGGATAGGGAAACCAACTGAAGCCGCCGTAGTATTCGTCCGGCGCGTTGACGAGCAGGTAGTTCAGCCACGGCAGGTTCATCACGCCCGGCAGCCAGCGATAGCCTTCCAGGCTGTCGCCCAAGCCGTGCAGGACGATCATCAGGTGGCGGGAGCCGGCTTGCTCGGCGGGAAGGAAGGCGGTTTCGAGATTCATGGGCCCTGCCAATTCCTCAGCCGGGTATTCCCCACACCACGGCGGCAACCAGCAACATCATGGCACCTAGGCCCTGTAGTGCGCGGCGAGAAATTCGTTGACGAATCAAATGCGCGCCCCCGAAGAGCGTGGCCCCCGTCAAGGCGAGCACCACGAGATGAATGGGACTGGCCAGCGTGTGTCCCAGGCCGTGGTCCAGCAAACCATGGCCGGGGTGTGCCTGGAGCGTGATGGGCGAAGTGAGGAGGCAACCAAGCAACGCAAGCGGCAGAACTGGAAAGCGACGAATGGAGGAGGTTCGTTTCATACGATCGTTGTGTTCAAGTCCTCCCGCCGGCGATGCAGTGGAACCGAACCAGCGCCGGCGGAGGCGTGACGGACGCAATGGTGCGGACCGATGAAGCGGCGTCGAGAAAGATTGTGCGTCGTGACGGCAAGTTTTCACCTTTGTGGCGCATTCCGGCATCTTTAGGCTTGAAGTCGAAGGTGCGCCGACTATTAGTTGGGGACGAGCCAGTTATACGCATGCTGATACTTGCAGATTTGCCACTATTGAACTTCCAACCGGTGAGGGTGTCTTGAAGCGCCCATACTTCCGTCCCAGGCAGCAGGTGCCTACCGTCCGGATCAATCACCGTATCCGCGCCCGGGAGGTGCGGGTAATCGATCACGACGGCCGCCAGGCCGGCATCATGACGGTCAGCGACGCCCTCGAACTTGCCCGGAGAGCCGGGCTCGATCTCGTGGAAATCGCCGCCTCCGCCGATCCTCCGGTGTGCCGCATCGTGGACTACGGCAAGTTCAAATATCAGGAGGCCAAGAAGGAGAAGGATTCCAAAAAGCACCACCACGCCAACAAGGTGAAGGAAATCCAGCTCCGGCCCGGCATTGATCCGCACGACTTCCAAACCAAACTGGATCGAGCCGTGGATTTTCTGTGCGAAGACATGAAGGTGAAGTTGAACCTGCGCTTTCGCGGCCGGGAGATGGCGCACACCGAGATCGGCTTTGACGTCGTGAAAAAATTCATCGACCAGGTCGCGCCGTACGGCCATCCGGACTTCCAACCAAAGATGATCGGGCGGGGCATCAACCTGATGATCAGCCCGCTGCCGCGCAACAAACGCGCGAAGAACCCGCGCGAAGGCGGTGCCGACCGGGTGCAGAACGACCAACCCGACGAGGACATTGAGAACGGTGAGGACGACGACGGCGAAGAGAATTAACGTCCTTCCGATTCGGACTTCAATACTTCAACCAGACACCGCCCGGAACGGCGGTGTTTTTTATTTACGTCCGGGCGTCAGCACGCACTTGCCCGACTCCCAGCGGTCGACCAGTTGCAGCGCTTCGTTGGCCCGCTCCAGGTCAAAGCGGTGGGTGACCATGTCCGCAAATGGATATTGCTTCGGATAGCGCGCCAGAAAATCGATGGCGGCCCGGAGGTGCCGCGGCTCGCTGGACCACGACCCGAACACCTGGAGCTGCTTGCGGGTGATCACGTGGGGATTGAGCTGGATCGATCCGGCATCGCAGTAGTGACCCAGCACCAGATATTTCCCCCCATCACGACAAAGCTCCCAGCCTTCGGCCACAGCCTGGGGAGCGCCCGCGCATTCCAGCACCACGTCCGCGCCGTGACCGCCGGTTAGCGCGCGCACGGTCTCGAGTCGCGCCCGCGGGTCGCGCACTTCATCCAGATCAATCACTTCGTCTGCGCCAAAACGGCGGGCCATCGCCAGCCGATGCGGCGGGCCGCCAATAACTATGACTTTGGAAGCACCGGACGTCTTGGCGACCGCCAGCGCACTGATGCCCACCGGCCCGGCTCCCTGGACAACGACCGTGTCCTGCCATTCGATGCCCGTGCGTTCGATTCCGTGGATGGCGGTGACCAATGCGCAGCCGGCTCCGATGATGGCTTCATTGGTCACCGGGTCCGGCAATTTGAAAATGTTCGCGCGGGGTCGCAGATAATGAAATTCCGCGTAGCCGCCGAGGAAATGCGGCGGCTCGTCCGCACGATAACCGATGCCGTAAGCCCGGCGTTCGGGGCAACGCGTCGGTTGGTGCTTCTCGGCACAGTAGTAACAACGTCCGCAGGAAGTGGTGGAGGTCCACGTCACGCGATCCCCCACAGCCAGCGGCCGCCCCGTCCAGTCCTGTGCCAAACCTTCGCCCAACCGCTCGATGCGCCCGACGGTTTCATGACCGAGGATGACGGGCAAATTAATCGGCAGTTCGCCCTTCCACAGATGCACGTCCGTTCCGCAGATGCCGGCCATCTCGGTTCGCACCAGCGCCGCGCCCGGCTCCAGCGAAACGGGCAACGGATACTGGCGTAACACCAGCGGCTGCCGGAATGCTTCCAAAAGCGATGCCCGGGCGGTGCTCATGCGGACCAGTCGGTACGGATATCCTTGAGTGCGGGAAAATCCTGGCGCCATTGCCGCACCACTTGCGCGTCAATTTCCGCGGACACCACGGCTTCATGCGTGCCCGCGTCCGCCACGATTTCGCCGTGCGGATTCACCACGAGACTGCGGCCGGGATAAGCCAGCTCCGGTTCGCTGCCGCACCGGTTCACGCCGACGACCCACGCCTGGTTTTCGATGGCCCGGGCCTGGAGCAAGGTCACCCAATGCTCCACGCGGCGGGTCGGCCAGAGGGCGATCACAATCAACAGCTCGGCGCCCTGCCGGGCCGCCCGGCGAAAGATTTCCGGAAAACGCAGATCGTAACAAATGAACGGCGCGGCGATGAGGCCGCTCCACTCGAAGAACACAACCCCCTCGCCATTCTCGTGCTTGTCCGCTTCGCATCCGAGCGAAAATGGGTGCATCTTGCAATAGCGCGCGGCGAGCTCGCCGGTGGGGCCGAAGACGACCGCTTCGTTGCGACCCTTCCCCTGTTTACCGGACCGGACAACTCCACCAACAACTGTCGAACGCTTTTGGCGGGCGAGGACTTTGAGAAAATCCTCCGTTGGCGAAGGCTCGGGATCAATGGTCTTGCTCGTGTCCAGGCTGAAGCCGGTGGCGAACATCTCGGGCAGCACGATGAGGCTGCCGGGCGGAATGGGCTGTGCGGCGAGCAGCGATTCAACGCGTTTGAAATTGGCGGGCTTGTCCTCCCAAAGGGAATCGAGTTGCACAAGGAAGGCTTGCATGAGCGGGTTTATTCCAGATTTGTCCGTCGCCGTCCAGATTGCATAAACACTTCAGCCTTCCCCGCCGCTGGTCTTCACTCCAGCATAAGCGCGGTGACTTCCCAGCCCCAGCTCGCCGTCGTCGTGCCGTGCTTCAACGAAGCCCGGCACATCGCCCCGCTGGTGAGCGCGCTACGGCCCGTGATTCCAATGGTACTGGTGGTGGACGATGGCTCAATGGATGAGACCGCCCGACTGGCAACCGAGGCCGGGGCGGATGTTCTGCGCCAGGCGGAGAACCGGGGCAAAGGCGCGGCGCTGAGCAAGGGGTTGCAGGCCGGACTCGACGCGGGCTGCGAGTACGCCATCACCATGGACGGCGACGGACAACATGATCCGGCTGATCTCCCGCCATTCATCGCGGCGGCGGAACGCGGCGAAGCGGATCTGGTCATCGGCAATCGGATGGCCGCCCCCGGGTCCATGCCGTGGTTGCGTCGCTGGGTGAACCGCTGGATGAGCCGGCGCATTTCGCGACTCGCCGGCCGGCCGTTACCGGATACCCAGTGCGGCTATCGGCTCGTCCGCCTGAGCGCCTGGCGGGAACTCAAGTTGCAGACGACTGGCTTCGAGATTGAATCCGAAATGCTGCTGTCGTTCATCGGCGCCGGGCTGCGGGTTGAATTTGTTCCGATCCGCACGATCTACAAAACGGAGCAGAGTAAGATTCATCCGATACGCGACACCATTCGGTGGTTTCGCTGGTGGCGACAGGTGAAGCAATCCGGGCGGCGGGAATGACGGGCGCAGACATTCGCGGCTCCGAAGTCCGGGAGCTCAACCTCACCACAAGCGGTCTTGAATTCTGCTCCCGTGCGGGTGCCGACAGCTCGCGGGCGGGCTTCAACAAAATGCGTGGAGTGAAGGGAAGAGCTGCTGCCTTATGATTGTATGGGATGAGATCCGCAACGCTGCCTAATTCCCCTCTCCACGCTGCGACACCGGCAAAGCGCCGGTGGGTCGGGGCCGTCTCGTGGATTGCGGTTTACCTGCTGCTGGCGGCGTTTCCCTTGCTCGTGCTGCTGCTTGGTCCCGTGCCCGCGGGCGGCGGGCGTTGGTGGGACTTCTCCCTCGCGCTGGGCTTTGCCGGACTCGCCATGATGGGATTGCAATTCGCTTTGACCGCGCGGTTCCGGCGGGCGGCCGCGCCGTTCGGAATGGACATCATTTACTACTTCCACCGCTGGGCGGCAATTGGCGGGGTCGCGCTTGTCATCGGACACTACGTGATTCTGCGGGCGCGTTTTCCGGACGCGCTTGGAGCCCTCAATCCCCTGGAAGCTCCCTGGCAAATGACGGCCGGCCGGCTTTCGCTGCTGCTGGTCGTCGGCATCATCATCAGTTCCCTGTGGAGAAAAACGCTTGGCCTTGAGTACGATCGCTGGCGGCTCTGGCATGGTGTGCTGGCTGCGGTCGCCGTCATCTTGGCCGCGGCGCACGTCGCGGGCGTGGGCTACTACACGCAAGCCCCGTGGAAGCGCATCGTCTGGGGCGGCTACACCGGCATGTGGCTGCTCCTGCTGGGATACATCCGCATCGTGAAACCCTGGTCGTTGTTGCGGCATCCTTACCGGGTCACGGAAGTCCGGGCCGAACGCGGTGACTCCTGGACGCTCACCCTCGAACCGATGGGACACCCGCGGCTCAAGTTTCGGCCCGGTCAGTTCGCCTGGCTCACGCTGGGTCGCAGCCCCTTCCACGCCCGCGAACATCCGTTCTCCTTTTCCGGCAGCGCGGATGATCCGACCGCACTGCGCTTCACGATCAAGGAACTCGGGGATTTCACCCGCACCATCAAGCACACGCCGGTGGGCGCGACCGCTTACGTCGATGGTCCGCACGGCGTTTTCACCACGGATTACTACCCGCAGGCACCCGGGTTCGTTTTCCTCGCGGGCGGCGTCGGCATCGCGCCGATCATGAGCATCTTGCGGACACTCGCGGATCGCGGCGATCAACGGCCGTTGCTGCTGGTTTTTGGCAATGCCTCATGGGATCGCGTGCTGTTCCGGGAAGAACTCGAGACACTGCAAAACCGGCTCAACCTCACGGTGGTTCACGTGCTCCAGGAACCGCCGCCCGACTGGCCGGGTGCCACCGGTGTCCTGTCGCCGGAGGTCATTCAAAAGGTGATTCCGGCTGAAGCCCGCCCGGGCATCTTCTTTCTCTGCGGCCCCAAACCAATGACCGACTCCGTCCTGCGCACCTTGCGTGAAATGGGCGTTCCCTTGTCGCGAATCCACCTGGAACTTTTTGACATGGCCTGAACGTGCTGTCGCCACCCCGAACCATGCTCCAACCCGCTACACCGACATGAGAGAGAAGCTCGCCATCGCCGTTTGTGTGCTCGCCCTGGTGGTGGTCGTGGCGCTGTCCTTCGTGTTCGCCGTGCGGCACAACCCCGAGACCGCCGCCGCGTCGCAGACGTCAGTCGAACTCCAATAACAAGCTGCGCCGACGGACCCGGCGGAATCGAATCAGGCGGTCGCTGCAACCGACCCAATTCCGGTTGCGGTGAATCCGGACCTCGAACGGGGTCGCACAATCTATGGCCAGCAAGGGTGCATGACGTGTCACGCCATCGCTGGCAGCGGCAATCCGCGCTACCCGCTCGATGGCACCGGTGATCGTTGGACCACGGAAGAACTGCCGCACTGGATTTTGGGAACCGGCGTGGCGGCCGACGAACTTTCCACGGCGGTTCGCCGCCGCAAGCAACGTTATCAGAGCCTGCCGCCGGAAGATTTGAATGCGCTGGTCAGCTACCTCTCCAGCCTCAAGGAGGCGAAGGAGTGATCCTCCCATTACCCCAGTTGAGAGGGCAGATTGCAAACGTCCAGGAATCCAAA
>CAYXDZ010000095.1:0-10350 GCA_964463815.1 uncultured Verrucomicrobiota bacterium
ATGTCGCCCGGCCCGGCGAAGTGGACGCGCCCATGACCGGCCTCGTTCTTCTCCTGAATCGTGGCGATGAAGTCGGACGCGCCGCCCTTGTTCCGCGTCAGCCGGATCACGTCCCCTTCGCGCAACCGCCGGCCCG
Source organism: uncultured Verrucomicrobiota bacterium (assembly GCA_964463815.1). Taxonomy (GTDB): domain Bacteria; phylum Verrucomicrobiota; class Verrucomicrobiia; order Limisphaerales; family RI-55; genus RI-55. The sequence goes on from CAYXDZ010000095.1 coordinate 137, forward strand.
GCTTCAACATCGCCCACCAGTCGTTGTGACCGACCGGCCGCAGCAGCAGCAGTTCAACCTTGCCGCCCGAGCCTTCGCGCCCGCCGTGCAGCCGGGCGGGAATCACGCGTGAATCGTTGAAGACTAGCACATCGCCCTCGCGCAGAAAATCGCCGAGCCGAGCCACCGTGGAATGACGACGCTCATGTGAGCGACGATCCCAGGCGAGCAGGCGTGCGTCTTCGCGGCGCGCGGCCGGCTCCTGGGCGATCAGCTCCGGCGGCAATTCGTAATGAAAACGGTCGGTCCGCATGGCGCGCGAAGTCTCCGGTGGCCGGGAAGTGAAAGCAACCACGGCGTCGGCTTGGCGCGGGTCGGTTCAGTTATGCTGAATTCGATTGTAAGTCCGTCTTTTTCAAGGAGTTTTCCGCGCACTCCAATTTTGAACAAGGTTGAACAAGATCAGGTTGGTGGGCCCGGGTGGTTCGACCGTTTGATAGCTCCGTCGTCAACGACGAAGAATGTCCAGCATCAGTACCAACCAATCCGCGGCCTTTGCTCCCGGGGATGCGAGCGCATGTGGCGCGGCAAAAGCCGCTGCGGTTGCGTGTCACCATTGCGGCCTCGATTGCCGCGACGAGGTGCTGCGCCATGACGACAAGAATTTCTGCTGTCGGGGTTGTTTGACGGTTTTTGAGCTGCTCGTGGAGAACGGGCTGACGGACTTCTATCAACTCGGCCGCTCCGCTGGGATGGCGTTTCAAAGACCGGACACCAACGAACAATTTGGCTATCTTGATGATCCGGCGTTGCGGTCGCGGTTGGTACAGTTCGATTCCGACAAGCTCACCCGCATTAACCTGCGCGTGCCGGCCATCCACTGTGTCGCCTGCATCTGGTTGTTGGAGAACCTGCCGCGCCTCAACCCCGCGATCAACGAAGCGCGCGTGAACTTTCCTCGCAAGGAGGTCGCCCTGTCCTTTGATCCCCGCCGGCTCAAGCTCAGTGAAGCTGTGGGGCTGCTGACTTCCTTGGGTTACCAACCGGAACTGCGCTTCGACGATCTTGACCGCGTGACGGCCAACCCGGTCAGCCGGCGGCTCTGGTTGCAGTTGGGCATCGCCGGCTTTGCGTTCGGCAACATCATGCTGTTCAGCCTGCCGACCTACTTCGGCCTCGACAGCTTCAGCGGGCCGGCGTTCGCCCGGATCTTTGGCTGGTTCAGTTTCGCGCTGGCACTACCGGTGTTCTTTATCAGTGCGGCGGACTACTGGCGCTCGGCCTGGACCGGGTTGCGCCAGCGCCAGCTCACCATCGAAGTGCCCATCGCGCTGGGTTTGATCGCGATCATGGTACGCAGCCTTTACGAGATCGGCACCGGCGTTGGGGAAGGTTACTTTGATTCGCTCACCGGGCTGTTGTTCTTCCTGTTGATCGGACGCGTTTTTCAGCAGAAGACCTACAACCGGCTTTCCTTTGATCGCGATTACAAGTCGTTCTTCCCGCTGGCGGTCACGCGCAAGGAAGGGCGGCATTCCTGCCGCCCAGGTGAGGATCCCGGTATCGCCGGGGCGACAGGAATGTCGCCCTTCCGCGAAGAGCGCGTCTCACTTGCACAACTGGTCGTCGGCGACCGCCTCATCATCCGCAACGGCGAACTCATTCCCGCGGATGCGAAGCTCAACTCCGGACCCGCGCTCATTGATTACAGCTTTGTGACGGGGGAATCCGATCCGCAGGCGGTTGAGTCCGGCGCGCATCTTTTCGCCGGTGGCCGGCAGATGGGCGGGGCGATCGAGGTCGAGATGACCCGACCGGTGAATCAAAGCTACCTGACCGCATTGTGGAATCAGCCCGCGTTTCAAAAGGACAGCTCCAGCAGCCTGGACACCATCATCAACCGATTCAGCCGACGCTTCACCGTCAACGTGGTGGGGATTGCCGTGGCCGCCGCCATTTGGTGGATCGCCGCCGGCGACACGGATCGCGCGGCCAAGGCGTTCGTGTCGGTGCTCATCGTGGCCTGTCCGTGCGCGCTCGCGCTGGCCACACCGTTCACCTTGGGCACCGCCTTGCGGATGCTGGGCCGGCGACGGGTCTTTCTCAAGACCGGTACGGTCATCGAATCCATGGCGCGGGTGGAGACCATCGTGTTCGACAAAACCGGAACGCTCACCGCAACCGGCTCCGGGGCGGTGCGGTTCAACGGCCGTCCGCTGAGTGAGACGGAGGAACGCTGGCTCTACTCATTGACCCGGCACTCGACGCACCCGTACGCGGTGCGGATTGGCGAGGCCATCGCGCGCGATCATTTTCCCGAGACGGTCCGGACTTTTCTCGAAACGCCGGGCAAAGGCATGGAGGCGCGGGTCGACGGTCACGAAATATGGATGGGCGCGGCGTCGTGGCTGGCTGCGCGGGGCGCAGAACAACCCGGACGCTCAATGGCCGAAGCCGCCTCCTCTTCAACCGTTCAACCCTTGAACGATGCGTCCCAGGTCACCGGCTCCGAAGTCCATGTCGCGATTGATGGCCGGTATCGCGGGAAGTTCGTCCTGGGTGGCGCGCTGCGGCCGGCGGCCGGGCGGATGATTCAGAATTTGGGTGCCGGGCATGAACTGGCGCTGCTGAGCGGTGACAATGCCACGGAGCGCGAGCGCTTTTCCCAATTGCTCGGACAGAAGTCAGCGCTGCACTTCAATCAAAGCCCGCTCAACAAGCTGGAGTTCATCCACGGACTGCAACGCGGTGGGCGCAAGGTGATGATGGTCGGTGACGGCCTGAACGACGCCGGTGCCCTCAAGCAGAGTGATGTCGGGCTCGCCGTGGTCGAGGAGGTGGGCGCCTTTTCCCCCGCCAGCGACGGCATCATCGCGGCGGACACGGTGCCGCAACTGGACCGGCTGCTGAGTTACGCGCGTGCCATCGTGCGGGTCGTCAAAGGCGGGCTCGGAATCTCCGCCGCTTACAACCTCGTTGGCCTCGGCCTCGCCGTGCAGGGTCTGCTGTCCCCGGTTTTCTGCGCGGTGTTCATGCCGCTGAGTTCCATCACGGTCGTCGTCTTTTCGTCGGGCATGGCCACCTGGCTCGGCCGGCGTATGATGCCCCTTAAAATGGAGGACCCGCCATGACTGTGCTCTTCGTTTTGATTCCCCTGAGCATCGTGCTCGCGGGTCTGTTCTTGTGGGCGTTCATCTGGGCCGTCCGTTCGGGCCAGTACGATGACACGCAAACGCCTTCCCTGCGGGTGCTGACGGATGACGCCCCGGTGATCCACCAAGGCAATGATTTGAAAATGAAACCCAACTCGACCAAGCCATGAACCTGGAAACCTTCAGATACGACAACCGGATCGTGCGCGCGTTTGCGATTGCGACGATTGTGTGGGGCATCGTGGGCATGCTCGCCGGGCTGCTCGCGGCCATGCAGTTGTTCCTGCCGGCGGCGAATTTCGATCTCGCCTACACCACCTTCGGCCGGGTGCGGCCGCTGCACACCAACGCCGTGATCTTTGCCTTCGTGGGCAACGCGATGTTCATGGGCATCTACTATTCGCTGCAACGGCTGTGCAAGGCGCGGATGTACAGCGACAAGTTGAGCTGGGCGAATTTCTGGGGCTGGCAGGGCATCATTGTCGCGGCTGCCGTGACGCTGCTGAGCGGCTTCACGACCAGCAAGGAATACGCGGAACTTGAATGGCCGATCGACATCGCCATCGCCGTCGTGTGGGTGATCTTCACCGTCAACCTGATGGGCACCATCCTGAAGCGCCGCGAGAAACACATGTACGTGGCGATCTGGTTTTACATTGCCACGGCGATCACGGTCGCGGTGCTGCACATCGGCAACTCGATCGCCGTGCCGGCGGGACTGTTCAAGAGCTATCCCGTCTATGCCGGGGTGCAGGACGCCTTGGTGCAGTGGTGGTATGGCCACAACGCCGTGGCGTTCTTTCTCACCACGCCGTTCCTTGGCCTGATGTATTATTTCCTCCCGAAAGCCGCCGGGCGGCCGGTGTTCAGCTATCGGCTGTCCATCATTCACTTTTGGGGATTGATCTTTCTCTACATCTGGGCCGGACCGCATCACCTGCTTTACACCGCGCTGCCGGACTGGGCGCAGTCGCTGGGCATGGTGTTCAGCGTGATGCTCGTCGCCCCGAGTTGGGGCGGCATGTTGAACGGCCTGCTCACCTTGCGCGGCGCCTGGCACAAGGTGCGCGAGGAGCCGATGCTCAAGTTCATGGTCGTGGCGATCACGGCCTACGGCATGGCCACGCTTGAAGGGCCGCTTCTGTCCATCAAGAGTGTCAACGCCCTCTCGCACTACACGGACTGGACCATCGCGCACGTCCACACCGGCGCGCTGGGTTGGAACGGGTTCCTCGCCTTCTCCATGCTCTACTGGCTGTTCCCGATCATGTGGAACACGAAGCTGTACTCCGTGAAGCTGGCGAACTGGCACTTCTGGATCGCGATTCTTGGCATGATGTTTTACGCCGTGCCGATGTATTGGAGCGGCGTGACGCAGGGGCTCATGTGGAAGGAGTTCAACAATGAAGGCTTCCTGCAATATCCGAACTTCCTGGAGACCGTGCTGCAACTGGTGCCGATGTACGGCCTGCGGGCGCTGGGTGGCTCGCTCTACATCCTTGGCGTGTTCTTGATGGCTTACAATCTTTGGAAGACCGCCAAGGCCGGCCAGTTTGTGCCCGAGGTGGAGGCCCAGGCGGTGCCGCTCAAGGCCCAGGCCGAGCACGTCGAGAAAGGCCCGACCTACAAGCATCGCTGGCTGGAGTCGCGCGCGGTCTTGTTCACCGTGCTGTCGTTGATCGCCATCCTGATCGGGGGCGCGGTGGAGATCATTCCGCTCTACCTGATCAAAAGCAATGTGCCGACCATCGCGAGCGTGAAGCCGTACACGCCGCTCGAAGTGCTCGGCCGGGACATCTACATCCGCGAAGGGTGTGTCGGTTGTCATTCGCAGATGGTGCGGCCGTTCCGGTCGGAGACCGAGCGCTATGGGGAGTACTCGAAGGCGGGTGAATTCGTTTACGACCACCCGTTCCTCTGGGGCTCGAAACGCAGCGGCCCGGATCTGCACCGGGTGGGCGGCAAGTATTCCGACGCCTGGCATTACAATCACATGGAGGATCCCAGCACGATGTCACCGGGCTCGTTGATGCCGCGTTATCCGTGGTTGATTACGCAGAAGCTCGACACCACCTCGCTGCCCGCCCGGCTCGGCGCCTTGCGAAAAGTGGGCGTCCCGTATGAGCCGGGCTACGAGAACGGCCCGGCGCAACGGGAACTCGACGCCCAGGCCGCGCAGATCGTGGCCAACCTCAAACAAGGCAGCATTGAAGCCGAGCCCGATCGCGAAATCATCGCGTTGATCGCCTACCTGCAACGCCTCGGCACCGACATCAAGGCCGCGCCCGCTCAATCGGCGCAGGCCGCCACCTCCACCACGAACTGACCATGCTCAAGAACGTGCTCACCGACATTGGCGGAATCGCCCTCTACGGCGTGATTTCCGTGTGCCTGTTTTTCCTCGTGTTCAGCGGCGCCGTCCTCTGGGCGTTTCTCCTGCGCAAGCCGTATTTGCACGCCCAGAGCCGGTTGCCGCTGGAGGACGGTTCCCAGGACAATTCACAGAAAGGAAACCCGGATCATGAATGACGATAAGGAACAATTCGACGCGCCGTTGCTGGATCACGAAGCCGACGGCATCCGCGAGCTGGACAACAACCTGCCCAGTTGGTGGGTATGGCTCTTCAATCTCAGCATCCTGTTCGCCGTCCTTTACATGCTCTATTACCACGTCCTGGGCTGGGGTGACCTGCAGGCCACCGCCTACGAAAAGGAAATGGCCATCGGCAACGAGATCAAGAACCGGGCGATGGGCGAATTCGAGGCAACACTGGGATCGCAGGCGCCAAGCAGTGACGAGGTCATTCTCGCGCGCGGCCAGAGTGTTTACGTGATGAACTGCGCGCCCTGCCACCGCGACGATGGCGGCGGGCTCGTCGGCCCGAACCTGACGGATGATTACTGGATTCACGGCCCGGAATTCAGCGACAGCCTGCGCATCATCTGGAACGGCGTGCCCGAGAAGGGCATGGTAAGCTGGAAGGGCCTGTTGAAGCCGGATGAAATCCGGGCGGTCGCCAGCTACATTTACACCTTGCGCGGAGCGACCCTGGCCACGCCGGGCAAGCTTCCGGAAAACCAGCAACCGGTGGACACCGGTCCGAGTGAGTTTGAGTGATGACCGCCACTGGCCGGTGATTCCCCGTGAGAATTACCGGCTGATTCAATCATGAGCACCCCGAATCTCCAAGAGCCGCCCCGCCCGGACCAGGAGCCGCACGGCGTGGCGCAGGAGATCAACTGGGCTGACTACCGCGATCACCTGTCCACGGCCGATCAACAGGGCCGGCGCAAATGGGTTTATGCCCGTAAGCCGGCCGGGCGCTGGTACCACCGGCGCACGCTTTTTGCGTGGTTGTTGATCGTCATCATGTTTGTCGGCCCCTGGGTGCGCATCAACGGCAACCCGCTCCTCCTGTTCAACATTATCGAGCGCAAGTTCTCCATCTTCGGCCAGATCTTCTGGCCACAGGACACCATCATCTTCGCGGTGGCGATGCTCCTTTTCATCACCAGCATCGTATTGTTCACCACCGTTTTTGGCCGGCTCTGGTGTGGTTGGGCCTGCCCGCAGACGGTGATGATGGAGATGGTGTTCCGCAAACTCGACTACCTCATCGAAGGCGACGCCCATCAGCAGCGCGCACTCGATTCCGCGCCGTGGACCGCGCGCAAGCTCGGGATCAAGACCTTCAAGCACGTCATCTACCTCGGCCTGTCCTTCATCATCGGCAACACCCTGCTGGCGTACATCATCGGCAGCGAGCAATTGCTGGCGATCCAGCTCGATGATCCGCGGAACCACCTCGGCGGCTTGACGGCGATGGTGCTCTTCACGCTGCTGTTCTACGGCATCTTCGCCCGTTTCCGGGAACAGGCCTGCACGTTTATCTGCCCTTACGGCCGGTTTCAATCGGCGATGATCGATGAAAACACGATGGTGGTCGCCTACGATCACAAGCGCGGCGAAAAACGCGCCCCCTTGCATCGCGGCCAGACCGGGGAGCAACGCCAGGCCGCGGGCAACGGCGACTGCATCAGTTGCCGGCAATGCGTGGTGGTCTGCCCGACGGGCATCGACATCCGCGACGGCGTGCAGATGGAGTGCGTCCACTGCACCGCCTGCATCGATGCGTGCGACGCCGTGATGGAGAAGATTCAGCGTCCCCGCGGGCTGATCCGCTACGCGTCCCTGAACTCGATCGAGAAGGGCAAGCCGCTGCGTTTCACCGCGCGCATGGGCATCTACACCGCCTTGCTGGCCGCGCTGGTCGTGCTGCTCGCGGTGCTGGTGTTCACACGTTCGGACGTGGAGACCATGTTTCTGCGGGCACCGGGCGGGCTGTTCCAGGAGCTTCCGGACGGCCGGATTCAAAATCTTTACACGGTCAAGATCGTCAACAAGACCTCCCGTGAAATCGCGGTTCAGTTGAAACTTGAAAACGTCGCCGGCGAACTTTCCACCGTCGGGGGTGAACTGCTCCTGCCCAAGCAGGATTTGATCAAGACATCGGTGCTCGTGAAGCTGCCGCCCAACAGTCTGCAAGGGGCGAACACGCCGTTGGTCATCGGGGTTTACTCGGGTGACGAGTTGATCGAGACCGTCAAGACCGCCTTCGTCGGACCGCGCAACGCCTCAACCAATGCTTCGCCAAAATGAAACCACCCACGACCGCCGGCAATCTCTGGCCCTACGGCATCATCGCGACCCTGGTGGTGTTCGCCTGTGGCCTGGCCGTGATCGCCGTCACCGCCGTACGCCAGAACATGGATCTCGTCCGCAACGACTACTACGAGGCGGATCTGCGTTATCAAACCCAGATTGACCGGCTGAACCGCACGGCCGGGCTGGCGGATGAGACCGCGATTGAGTTTCGCGCCGCCGAACGCACCATCGAACTGCGTCTGCCGGCGGGTCACGGCGCGCGACACCCCAGTGGCAGCATCCAGATATACCGCCCTTCGGACGCGGCCTTGGATCGCCAGCTCGAGCTTGCCACCGATGCGACCGGACTGCAGCGAATCGACGCCCGTGAAATGGTTAGCGGCCTATGGAAGCTGAAGGTCACCTGGCAGGTCGGGGGAGAAGAGTATTTCGTGGACCGGGTGGTTGTGATTTCCCCAGCCAGCTCATGATGTTTCTCGGCACAGGTTTTCTGCTTGGACTGGTCGGCAGCCTCCACTGCGCCGGCATGTGCGGCCCCCTGGCGCTGGCCGTGCCGGTGGTCGGCGCGGGCAGGGGGGCGATCCTGCTCAGCCGGCTGACGTACAACCTGGGACGCATTGCGACTTATGCCTTGCTTGGGCTGGCGGCGGGCATGTTGGGACAGGCGTTCGCGCTCGCCGGCCTGCAACGCTGGGTGTCGCTCGTGGCCGGGGTGTTGATTCTGGCCGGTCTGGTGGCGACCGCCCGCTGGTCGGCCGGGTTGCCGGTCACGCGGTTGGTGGCGCGGCTCAAAGCCGGGTTTGGACTCCTGATCCGTCGGCGCACCCACGGATCGGTCTTTCTCTTGGGCGTGCTGAACGGTCTGCTCCCGTGTGGGCTCGTCTATGTAGCGTGCGCCGCCGCCGTGGCGTCACCCAGTTGGTATGAGGGAGTGGGCTACATGATCGCGTTTGGGCTGGGCACAGTGCCGATGATGTTCGCGTTCGGGGTCGTTGGTTTGAAACTGCAATCGTTGCTGCGCTTCCGGCTGCAGCGACTCGTTCCGGTGAGCCTCGCCGTGGTCGGCGGACTCCTGTTGCTGCGCGGTCTCGCCCTGGGCATTCCCTATGTCAGTCCCGCCGATCCGGCGACCGGGCCGGCCTGCCCGTTGTGTGCCGAGGTTCAGGCCGAAGAAGCGGTCCTCGCGCACTAGCCTTAGTCAAGCTTACGGGCCGGGCGGGAGCCGCATTTCGGGATGACTTTTGGGCGGCTGGGCGGCACAGTCAGGCCATGGAATCGACTGTGGATGCCGAGCGCGAACGCCGGCTGGAACTCGCCCGCCGGGCTTTCCACGAATTTTTCGCCCAATGCTTCTGGTCGTGTAATCCCACCTTGGACGTGAAGGATGAGGATGTCCCCTGGATCATCCGGGGCCTTCGTCTCCACGGAGGACACAAGGGATACCGCCTGGTGGCCGAGTTATGCCAATAGGGACTTTTGAAAAGGTGGTGCTGGGCGTGATCGCCGCGAATCGCAGCCCGGATAGCTTTGTGGGGGGGGCCACGGTGCTGCACGTCTCGCCGGCTTCACCGCGCGCTTCCGCCGATGTGGATGTGTTTCATGATTCGGTGGAGGCCGTGAAAGTCGCGTCTGAGTCCGATTTGAAGTCGTTGCGGCAAGCCGGCTTCGCAGCGGAGGTCACCAGCGAACAGGAGGGTTTCATCCGGGCGCAGGTTGCCCTGTCTGGTGAGCGGACCAAGATCGAATGGGTTCGGGACAGTGTTTTTCGATTCTTCCCGGTCGAACGCGATCCACAATTGGGCTGGAAACTGAACTTTTGGGATGCGGCGACTAACAAATTTCTGGCCTTCATTGGTCGCGACGAACTGCGCGATTGGCTGGATGTGATCTTTCTCCACCGACATCACCTGCATTTGGGCGCGCTGGTGTGGGCTGCCGCCGCGAAGGATCCCGGACTGTCGCCGGAGTTCATCCTTGATTGCGGTCGCCGATTTCAGCGGCTGCCCGTGCTGAAGCATCAGTTGGAAAAACTCGATCTCCGGGTGCCTTTCGATCCCGTGGCGCACCGGCGGGAGTTGATGGAAATGATCGCGGAATCTGAAACACTGATCGCGCGGCTTCCCGTCAAAGAAATGGGCTGCTTTTATCTGGATCGCGCCGGCCAACCCGTCTGCCCTGATCCGGCCTCACCGGAGTTCCCAAAGCTGACGCGCCATTTCGGCAGTATTAAGGGCGCGCTGCCGCGCATCGTTGAAGAATAGGTTTCGCACATGAACCGCCTCGCCAATAAATCTCTTGTCATCATCGGCGGCACGACTGGTTTGGGGCTCTCAGCGGCACGGTCGTTTGTCCGCGAAAGCGCGCATGTGGTGGTGGTCGGTCGCAATCCCGAAAGCGCGGAGGCCGCCGAGTCGGCC